>JADHUC010000401.1 GCA_016784735.1 Pirellulaceae bacterium
CCTACGAGGCCCGCCCGAGGTCGCGTCCGTCATTGTAGCCTGCTGCGACGGCGCCCGCCATGTTTCCGAGGGATGTTGCACGGGGAATCTGCTTCGGGCAGACTAACGGGTGAATTCGTCCAGCATACTGCTCGTACAACGGAGAAATCACAATGCGAAAAGTCGTCTATGTCGTGATCGTTCTTGGATTGACCGTGGGCGCGCGAACCTTCGCGGCTGACGTGGTGCTTGAGAATGCACGCTTTCGTGCCGTGTTGGGGGAAGATGCGGTGTGGCGTTCTCTAGTGGATAAAGCAACAAATACGGAATACTGTGCTGCAGACAAGAAGGTGACGTTTGGCACCGTACGCGTCGACGGGAAAACGCGCAACGCCAATCGCGTGGAACTTGCCGATGACCGACTGACGGTTGCCTTTGCTGACTGCGACGCGAAACTGACCTACTCCGTCGAGGTGACCGACGACTGGATTGCGTTTCGTCTGGTCGAACTGTCCGGAACGCGGCCGACTCACGCGACACTCGTTCGCCTCGGGGTGACGATCACCGAGCGAGGCGGGTCGCGGCTGAACGCAGCTTGGAACGATAAGTACTCCATCTGCCTGCGGGGGATCAACCTTCAGAGCCAAGGTTCGTGCAGCCGGCGAAGCGATCACACGCTGTTGAGTATGACTTCGCAGGATGCGCCGGGGCCGAAGCTGGAGGGTGCCGGGGCCGCCCTCATCGCAGCACCGACTTCTGATCTGAGGGCGATCCTTTGTCGCTTATCCGCAGACTACGATTTGGCTCGAAACGAAGGTGATGGCGTGCCATCGCATGACCTACCGATCGCTCGCCAGTCCTACTGGTTCCTCAGCTTTGGCGAGAAGGACGTCGACACGGTAATCGAGTATTGCCGCAAGGCAGGATTTCGCCAGGTTATGTTGAGCTCGAATGCATGGTGCGCGAGTGTGGGGCACTTCACCTTCAGAGAAAACGCGTATCCCGACGGCATCGAGAGCTTGCGACGTACCGTGGCAAAGCTCCACGAGAACGGAATCCTCGTCGGCATGCACACATTTGCATCGAAGATCTCGAAGATGGACCCTTACGTTACGCCAATACCCAATCGCGGCTTCTGGGTGGACCGGTCGGCCACGCTTGCCGCCGATGTTACTGCGGACCAGACAACGATTCGTACCGAAGACGATTTGAGTCAGTGGCCGGGCAGCCCGGTGTGCAAGCAGAAGGTCTGGGAAGGGCACGTATCTAAACACCAGGAAGTGATCATCGACAACGAGATCATCCGTTTTGAATCAATCGGCCCGGAGGGCAAGTGGGACACGTTCCTTGGCTGCCAGCGAGGCGCATGGGGCACGCAGGCGGCTGCTCACAAGGCACAGACGGAATGCCGACATTACGGCGTGGACGGCTGCATCAACGGCTACATCATCGACCAGGATTCGCCGTTGTTCCAGAAGTCCACCTCGCGGTTGGCTCACGTTTTCAATCACTGCGATTTCGATATGGTGTACTTCGACGGCAGCGAGGACGTGGACCGCCGCCGCTACCACTACTACTCGTCCAATGCCCACGCCGTACCGATGCGGAAGTTCAAGAAACGTCCGGTCATCCACATGGGCGGCGGGCGCACGCATGGACTCTGGCACTCGTTCACTCGCTACGGAACGATTGACCAGTATCCAGGCACCTACCTGGCATACCTTCATGCCGGCGGCTCGATCGACGATTGGCCGACCTGCAAAGACCACATCGACCGAACGCTGCGCCGAGTGATCGCTGGCCATGAAGATATGACTCCGGGCGAACTCGGCTGGTTCGGCATCGGGCCCAAAAGCGGCAACTACGATGGACTGCAGTTCGACGAGATCGAATACCTGATGTGCAAGTCACTGGCCTACGACTCGCCGATCTCGCTGCAGACCAGCTTCTCGCGCATGGAGGCTCATCCACTCACACCGGACATCCTGGAAATCGTCCGTCAGTATGAACAGCTCCGGCTCGGGTACACCGTGCCGGCGCAGACGCTCCAGCGCCTACAGGAACAAGGCAAGGATTTCGTGAAGTTGCCCCATAGTCTCACGGACGCGGGCGACTCGCCGGAGTTTGTCCAGGTCGCGGCGCTGGACAAGGTGGCCGGAACACACGATGTGCGGGCGTTTGTTGGCCAATGGCGTGGCGGCACGATTGCGACGGTTTGGCATTACGTAGGCAAGCAGGCAGAGTTGTTCGTGGACACCGGCGACGTGAAGGTTTACGACGTGCGCGGCGAAACGGTGAAAACAGAGGAACGGGCGGCCAAAACCTGCGTGCCCTTGGACCAGCGGCGCATGCTGCTGCATTTCCCGGACACGTCGCCGGCCGAAGTGCGGAAGCTGTTGACCGACGCGACGCTCGAAGTGCGCAAGCCAGTGGTAAATTGGATCCAAGCGGAAGATTTCCAAAGCTGCGTCGGCAGCATGGTCAAGGGCTCGGCAGCCGGTGTCCAGGAACCCGAAGCGATGGGCGAAGTGGTTCTGTGCTCGGGACGTTTCGACCGAATCGGCAGTACGCCGTGCTACACGGAATACAAGGTTGATGTCCCGCACAAAGGCCGGTGGACGTTATGGGCGCGCGTTCGCTATCCGACGGGCGGCGACATGTCGTTCGGATTGGTGTTGCCCGACCAGGAAGTAACACTGTCCGGCAATCAGGTAGTGGGCAATTGTGGCGTGAACGACAAGAAGTGGCACTGGACCGGCCGTGGCGGAGGCGTAACGACCGTGCCGCCTGGATCGCCAATCGTCTTCAATTTGGAGGCGGGCGAGTTCGTCTTCCGCATCTACCCGCGCGAGGGGCCCGGTACCGCCGCCGGCAATCCGCGGCTCGACTGTTTCTGCCTCACCGAAGACCCCGACTACCGCCCCAGCGATGCTGACGCCAAGGCGGCGTTCAAATGAACGAGTGCTCTCCGTCGGCCGTGCCCTGTATCTTTCCGGTGGCCGATTGATGAAACTGCCAAAGAAAGAGTGACGAACCATGGCTGAAAGAACGGACCGCCGGCGATTCTTGAATAGAAGCCTCCAAAGCGTTGCTGGAGTGAGCGCGGCCTGTAGCCTGGGAGAGCGGGTACTCCTGGCCGCGCCGGAGGACGAGGCGACTCAGAGCGAGAGACCGAAGCCCGGGATCGCTCCGGGGCCCCTGCCTTGCGGAAAAATCGGAAACGTGAGCATCAGCCGGCTGTTCATGGGCGGCAATATGATCGGTGCGTATGCACACAGCCGGGACTTGATGTACGTACCGGAGTTGTTTCGGGCATACAACACCGAAAGCAAGATCTTCGAGACCCTGGAACTGGCCGAGCAGTGCGGGATCAATACGGTCATGCTGGACCCGCGCGACTGGCCCACCGTGCTCAAGTACAAACGCGAACGTGGTGGACAGATCCAGACGTTGATCGGCGCCCGCTGGCTAGGCGACATGACAAAGACCGGCGACCAGATCAAGCGACTTGTCGACGAGGGAGCCACGATCCTCTATCTGCTCGGCGTGCACGCCGATCGACGCCTCCTCGCCGGCGACCCGGACACGATCGGGAGAGTGGTGGATTTGATCAAACAACAGGGCGTGCCAGCCGGTGTGGGAAGCCACTCCCTCCAGACTCCCATCACTTGCGAAAGAGACAAAGTCAACGCAGACTTCTACGTGAAGAGTTTCCACATGGACCGGTACTGGTCCGCTTCGCCGCAGGACAAGCGAGAGGAGTGGTGCTGGTACAAGGGGCGTCGGACCGAGCACGGGTATTACCACGACAACATCTGGTGCCTTGATGCCGAGAAAACGGCGGCGTTCATGGAAAGCGTGGACAAGCCGTGGGTGGCCTTCAAAGTGATGGCAGCCGGGGCCATTCATCCGAAGACCGCCTTCTCCCACGCCTACCGCAACGGCGCCGATTTCATCGTGGCCGGCATGTTCGACTTCCAGGTCGAGCAAGACGTCCAGATTGCCCGGGAGACCTTGGCGAAAATCAGCGACCGCAAACGGCCGTGGCGCGCCTGAGTTCCTTCGCAAGCAACTCTATATCCGCCGCGGTTGATCGTTCTGTCATGTAAAGAACTGGCGACGTTTCGCACTAGTGCTTTGTCAATTCTAGAACGTGGGGTAAGCATCCTGCTTGCCAAAGCCTCCACCTCGTTCATCGCAAGCTAGAAGCTTACGCCACGAGAACGCGAACCCTAAATCTAAGAATTAGCAAAGCGCTAGTCTTCCTTTTTCTTCTTTGCCTCACGCGCGATCATCGTTGCTTCAAGGGTCGGATTGCCGGCAGACTTCAAGTCGATCGTGGCAACAAGCTGAGGGGGACCAGGTAGGTCTTTTTTTTGCTTGGAACCCGTAGGAAAAACGTAGAGATATGCTTTCTGTTCGTTGTGATCCGTTATTTCAACCGTGAGGCCGCCCAGCCCGCCCATGATTGTGTCAAAATCCGCATCGTATCGGGGTGAATCGGCCTGATTATTGGCCGCTCCAAACAGTACGATGACTGCTGCAGAGAAAACGCAACCAATCACGAAGGAGGCCGGTTTCTGAAAATGGCTTGACATGAAAGTCTCTCCAAGAATTCAGGTACATAAACGTTTCCATTCCACACATCGTTGCCCAACGTCAAATTGTATCAAATCCGCCAGACGCGAGCGAAATCGCGCAAGAAGTCTTCGAAGACATGAATCGCAGAAGCCTGAAAGGACTTTCGAGTTGACACGCCAAGCCATTTCGCCCAAAGTAATGTGGCAATTTCTGTCCCCTGACTGTTTGGCCCTTTGACGCTGCCAGCGGTTGCGTCGCAAGGCTCCCAAGAAAGAGCCCTTCGATTCGAGTGTGGCACGTGGAATCAATCATCAATCTGTGGAACGAGTGCGACCGGTTGTGTCAATCGGCGATTGCCGTGGGGGCCGTGCTGGTCGTCTATCTTCTCATCCGCTGGGTCGTGCTTCACAGGGTGGAGCGGTTGGCAATCCGGACGACCAACGATCTGGACGATCGGCTCGTTGATTTCATCAAGCAGTTCCTCTGGCTGATCGCGTTGTTTGTGGCAGCGCTTCTGGTATTGCGGATCAACGACATTGAGATCACGCCACTGTTGGCCGGGGCCGGCATCGTCGGGATCGCCGTTGGGCTCGCGGCGAGGGAGCTTCTGGCCGACGTCCTTTCCGGCGTCTTTCTAATTGCCGATCGACCGATCCGCGTGGGCGACCGCGTGAAGATCGAGAGCATCGGCCGCCACTGGGGCGGATGGGGCGACGTCGTCGACATCGGCCTGCGGCGGACCCGCATCCGCAATACTGACGGCGTGGTGGTCAACTATCCCAACTCCCTGCTGTCGAACTCGGTAATCACCAATTTTTCGTCTGAAGAGAAGCCGATGCGAGTGAGGATCCGGTTTCAGGTCGGCTACGACGCCGACCTCGACCTGACCCGCAAGGTAGCCATCGAAGCGATCTACAGTGTACCGGAAGTCATTCGCGACTCGGCCACCATCGTCGTACGCTCGCTCTGGGACGACGCCCAAGGCCATCTCATGGCTGGCGTACTGGTCGAAGGCCGCTACCGGATCGAAGACGTCCGCAAGCGGACCGTCGTCCGCTCCGAAGTGCTCGAGAGGCTCCTGAAAGCCTTGCAGCAGAACGGCATCCCCATGGCCTCGCAACCTGTGCAAGTCACGCAGGGCGATTGAGGACGAGAAGTGCGACTCCAGACCGTCGCTTCACGGCGTGCCATTTCGCAACTGGCCGACGATCACGGAGGCGTTGTGGCCGCCAAACCCAAAACTGTTGCTCATGGCCATCGTGATGTTTCGCTCGCGCGGCTGATTGGGCGTATAGTCAAGATCGCAATCCGGGTCAGGCGTCTCCAAGTTGATCGTCGGCGGCGCGACTCCCCGTTCGATGGCCTTGGCGGTAACCGCTAGTTCGATGCCGCCGCTTGCGCCCAACGAATGGCCTAGTTGGCTCTTGGTGCTGGAAATCGAAAGCGATCTGGCATGATCGCCGAATACCTGCTTGAGAGCGCGTGTTTCAGATTTGTCTCCCATGACCGTGCTGGTGCCATGAGCGTTGATGTAGACAAGCTGATCCGGGTTCAACTGGCCGTCACACAGTGCGTTGGCCATCGCCTTTGCGGCCCCATGACCTCGCACGTCAGGCTGCGTGATATGACCCGCGTCGCCGCTGGCTCCGAAACCAAGCATTTCCGCGTAGATCCGCGCACCCCGCGCCTTGGCATGCTCTAATTCCTCCAGCACCACGATTCCCGCGCCTTCACTCATGACGAATCCGTCCCGATCTGCGTCGAAGGGGCGACTGGCTCGCGCCGGATCGCCGCTCCGCAAGGACAGGGCTTTCATGTTCTGAAAGCCGCTGACTCCCATGGGCGTGATGGCCGCTTCGGTACCGCCCGTTACCATCACGTCGGCGTCGTCGTATTGAATCGTCTTGAACGCGTCGCCAATGGCGTTCGTGGCGCTGGCACAAGCGGTGGCGACGGTGTAGTTGGGCCCGCGGATTCCGTAACGGATCGACAAGTTTCCGCCGGCGGCGTTGAGCATCAACTTGGGAATGGTGAACGCCGAGACGCGATCCGGACCCTTGTGCAACAAGCGATCCATCTGCGTTTCGATTTCGTTCAGCCCGCCGATGCCCGAGCCGAGGATCACGCCACAGCGAAACGACTCTTCTTTGGAGAAATCTAAACCGGAATCGCTTACCGCATCAATGCCAGCGACCAGCGCGAACTGCGTGAAGCGGTCCAGACGCTTAAGCTCCTTGCGTTCGATGTACTTACCCGGATCCCAGTCGTAGACGTCGCCGGCAAACTTGACTTTGAAGTCCGAACAATCGAACAGGCGCAACGGATGCACGCCGCTTTCGCCGGCGAGCAGCCTGCTGAATAGATCGTCGACCTCGCTGCTGAGCGGCGTGACGACGCCCAGCCCGGTAACGACAACGCGTCGTTTCATGCCCAAGTTCACGCGCTTCCTATGATTGAGCCGCGTCTTCGATGAACTGAATGGCTTGACCCACCGTCTCGATCTTCTCGGCCGCGTCGTCCGGGATGTTGATGTCGAACTCTTCTTCCAGTTCCATGACCAGTTCGACCGTATCCAGAGAGTCGGCTCCCAAATCGTTGATGAAGTGAGTCTCCGGCTTCACCTTTTCTTTGTCTACGCCGAGTTGTTCGGCAACAATATCAGTGACTCGTTCCGAAACTGATGGCACCTTTACATTCCTCCTAAATGGTTTGACACACGAAGCTTACGCCGCAATAGCGCAGCTTTTCCTGGTCCGATTATCACAGTAAACTTGGCAAGTGACCCCAAAAGATAGAGGATTTCCATAAGACAGGTCAAGACTAGCCGGTAATGCCCCCGTCAACCACCAGCGTGTGGCCGGTTATGTATGCCGCGGCCGGGCTGGCAAGGAAGAGCACGGCGGCAGCCACGTCGTACGCTGTACCGAGTCTTTTTGCCGGGATACGTTTCTTGGCCTCTTCCTTCGCCACATCGCCCAGTGCGTCCGTCATGGCGCTCTGGATGAAGCCCGGAGCCACCGCATTGATCGTGAGCTTTCGCCCGGCCAATTCCTTGCTCAGGCTCCGCGTCATGCCCACGAGACCGGCTTTCGACGCCGAGTAATTCGTTTGTCCTGGATTGCCCATGCGGGCCCCAGACACACTCGCCATGTTGATGATTCTACCGTAGCGGGCCCGCATCATGTAACGCGACACGGTTCGCATGAAAAGAAACGCACCTCGAAGATTTACGTTGATTACACTCTCGAACTCGTCGTCAGTCATTCGCGGCAAAAGCGTATCGCGCGTAATGCCGGCATTGTTGACCAAAATGTCGATCTTCTCATACTTCTCGGCGATTTCATCAACTACCTGGTCGACACGTTCGCGGTCAGTCACGTTGCATTCATAAGCCTCGGCGGTACCGCCCGCGTCGGTGATTGCTTTGATCGTATCGTCGAGTCCTTCTTTCACCATGTCCAGACATGCCACAGTGGCGCCATTGGCGGCCAACGTGATAGCAATTCGCTGTCCCAGCCCCTGTGCGGCACCGGTAACGATGGCCACCTGACCGGACAGATCGGCTTTGAGCGTATTGAGCGTATTGAGTGCTTCTTCAGACATCATTGTCTCCTCGCTGCGTGATCGTTGAGAAAAGGTCCTTTTCCGTAGCAGATCTCAAGCCGGCACGTTGTCGCAAGGCACCTTTCGGTCGATCCGCTTTAACAAACCCCGAAGTACCCGGCCGGGGCCGATTTCATAGAACTGGTCGATTCCTTGGTCCAACAGCAGCCGCATCGACTCCTCCCAGCGAACCGGTGAAACGACCTGCTTCACCAGCAACTCCCGTATCTCTTCCGGGTCGTCGTGCGGTCGAGCATCCACGTTGGAGACAACGGGAATCCTCGGCTTGGCCATGGGCACGTCCGCCAACGCCGCCGTCAGGCGTTCCACGGCCGAACCCATAATCGGCGTGTGGAAGGCACCGGCGACAGCCAACGGGACAACCTTCATGGCACCCGCTTCGTCGGCCGCGTCGGCGATGCGTTCGCATGCCGCGTTGTGCCCGGAAACCGCGATGTTGCCAGGACACAGGTAGTTAGCCGGCCGGAGGACCTCGCCCTCTTGTCGTACGTCGTCACAAAGCTTCTCGACCTTCTCGCGATCCAAGCCCAGTATGCTGACCATGCCGCTGGGCGTTTCGTCGGACGCCTTTTGCATGGCCTCGCCACGATGCTGGACAACCTTCAAACCGGCCTCAAAGTCCATCACTCCGGAGAATACCAATGCCGTGTACTCGCCAAGGCTGAGTCCCGCAGCGGCCTCGCACTGGTCCACAACTCCCGGTGACTGTTTCCGCAACATCTCCAACGCCGCCAAGCCTGTGACGAACAACGCCGGCTGGCTGTAGACTGTCGAGTCGAGATCCTCTTCTGGGCCATTGAAGCAGATCGTGGCCAAGTCGTATCCCAGCACCGCCGAAGCGCGATCGAACAGATCGCGCGCTGCGGGCAGCGTCTGTGCCAACTGGCTGCCCATGCCTACGGTTTGGGCACCTTGGCCGGGAAACAGAAAGGCGACGTTGCTCAAGGATTACTCCTCTGCCGTCTCCACGACAATCCGTCCCATGTAATACCCGCAGTTTGGGCAAACCACATGCGTGGGTGCCGCCGTACTGCATTGGGGACAAATGGCCAATTGTTTCGGCTTCTTGGCGTCGTGCGACCGGCGTTTGCCGGTCCGTGAGTTGGAATGTTTGCGCTTTGGTACTGCCATCGGTCTTGTCTGGTGAATCCTACCTACTGAAAAACGGAAACTCGTTTGCCCATAGGGGCTTTTGTTATTTCAAGGCAAACGCATGATCCTACGGTGCCCACCCTCAACTGTCAACCGCGGCACGGGGGTCCCGACCGCATTGAACTAGTGTTCATGCGTCCATTCATTCACGAGGATTCGCCTAGTGGCCAATCGCCTAAATGTCCACAATCGCTTCAGTGAATTGGGGCAGGTGCCACGATCCATGCTTCACGTCGACGGGAATCACGTAGCGGCCGGCTTCGACGTCGGCGGGAATGCGAAACACCAGTTGGAATTCGTTTTCCGTCTTTGCCGGTATCTCGGCTTCGGTCCACGGTGCGGTTGTGTCGCCGAAGGCCTTTGGTAGTACGGCGCGGCAGGCTGCATTCTGCGGCGTGGTCGAATGGTTCGTGATCACCACCTTTACGTTCACCGTATCATCGGCCTTGGCCTTCTGTGTGTATGGGAAGCAGCGGACCCACGACGCATCCATGCCGTAGTTGGCGTGATCCCATGGAATGATCTGTCCAAATAGCTTCTCGCGCTGGTCCAGATTGCCGCGCATGAACTGGATTTCTTCGGGCGTGAATGTGAAAGCGTCGTTCACGTGGCAGTTGAAAACGTGTGTGGGCTTCAGCTTCTCGATCAGCGAGATGCAATACTGGAATCCCACGTCGCGGCCCAGCCAGTTGCGGTTGTGAGCGCAATAGTCGTCGATGCCGGCCATGGTGTGTGAATCGCCCACGAAGAACATGCGCTCCCCGTCCGCCTCAGCCAACAACGCGTCGTGGTACAACGTCTGCCCTGGGTAGTTGTACGAAGTCAGCTTGAACTCTTGCCATTGCCACGACTGGCCATCTTCCATCGGTCGATGCACTCGGATCGGTTCCGGGGCCAAGCACGGCAGTCGCCACGCCGTGGGATTGGTCAACACATCGGCCAAACGGCGGTCGGCAAAACACGGGCAGTCGAACTCCTGTTGAAACTCGGGGATGCCATCCGTGTGGTCGTAGTGGTAGTGGGTGACCCACAGGCCTTCGACGCTCTTGATCTCGCCATCGTCGAGCATTTTCTTGATTTGATTGACGATTCCGGGCGACCCGACGTCCATCACGAATGCCGCGCCGGTCTTCGAGACGATCATCCAGGTCGTACCAAAGTGCCGCAGGCATTCGGGCGGCTTGATCCCCGGCCGAATCGGCATCTGCCCCGGCCGGCCATCGAAATCGGTGAACAGCTCGGGAAAGTAGTGCCGCAGCGCGCTGATGGCCACATAGTTCTCGTAGCAAGTCTCGAACCGCTTGACCAACGAGCCGATCGCCTTGCCGGGTTCGGTCATCACGTTCCCATGTGACGGTACGAGCGCGTCCGAGCGCAGGCTCTTGATCCGCCCAAGACTACCGGCCAGCCGCCAACGGTCGCCCATGAACCCGTGGTATCCGCCAATTCGCCGACTGCCCTTGCTAAATCCCTTCTGCAGGCTGTAGATATCCCAGACTTGCCCTTCGTCGTAGATACAATCTCCACAGAAAACGACGCGCCGACCGTCGACTTCCACAAGGTAACTGACCGAACCTTCGGTATGGCCTGGCGTATCAAGTACGCGAATCTTCGCCGGACCAAAGGTCAACTGATCGCCCTCGGAGAACGCCCCATCAACGCCGATCGGATCTATCAGCATCAAGCGTTGAAGCCGGAAGTCGCGGTACACGCGCCACAGATGTTTGTCGTCCTTCCAGTGGGCACCGGGATCGGCGAAGTACTCGCGCTCGGTGGCCGGAACACCGATCTTGGCGCCCGCGGCCGCCATCTGGTAAGCCCCGCAGGCTTGATCGCGGTGGTGATGCGTGAAAACGATCTGCTCGACCTTTGTGATTCCCGCTTTCGACAACGCCTCGGTCACACTTTCGTCGCCACAGTCGATCAGCAGCGCCTTGTCGCCGTCACGGACGATGCCCACGTTGATCGGCCCGTGGTAGACGAGCAAGTGCTCCGACAATTCGGTGACGCTGCCGCGTTCCGCCGGGGCCGGCTGTGCGCAGACGGCCGGTGAACCTCGTCCTAGGGCCAAGGCAGCCGCAGAAGCTGCCGTCGTCTCTAGAAAACCGCGTCGCGATATCTGGTGTCGGCAAGTGTTATCATGCAAATCCGCCATCGCACTAAAATTCCGTTGGCGCGGTGCAGGGGGGTTGTCGGCCTAACCTCGAAGTTCCTTCGTCAGCATGGCGATAAATCCAGCCATTCGCTTGGGAAGGTTCTTTTGTTTTTCAATCTTGTGTGGCATTCGAT
>JADHUC010000402.1 GCA_016784735.1 Pirellulaceae bacterium
GGGAGTATCGGCGCGAACCGAAAACGCAACCCCAAGCGACCCCCACGCCGACACCGCGATCGGCGACTGGGTGGAACAAACCAACCAATGGCACTCGTGCGCGCACACCACTTGCGTGCCTGGATCACGCTCGCCGTTCAGCGCAAGCCGAATCGCGTTGTCGTCAATTTGACTACCCGCTGCGATCCGATCTGGCGACCGCGAAAATCGAATTGATTACGTGCGTCGGTGTGCCTCCCCGCCGCAGTTTTCGCGCAATCCAAAACTACAGCGGTCGATTTCAAGGACGCATTGGCGCAAGGTCCCACTTGCGGGGGACGTCAAGTGCGATAAGTAGGACGCCGTTTGCTAGTTCAGCACACGCCCTCCTTGTGCACTTCCGGGATGGCAGGTCAGGCAGCGGATGTTATCATTTCGACGACGCTCTTCGCTCCAGTGCACCGCGGTCTTTGTGTGAGGTCGAATCTGCGTAGGCGTGTCGGACCGAGGCATCCAAGAGTCGCTAGGCCTCGGAGACCAGGCAGCACACGGCTGGGGGCAACTCGCCGCCGAGGCGGGTCACCGCACGCGCAAGCAAAAGGGGGCGCTAAGAGAACGTTGTGCGAGCATGCTTGCAACGCGTTGGTCACTCGACCGGTGCGCCCTAGGGCTGCGTTGACATCTCAAGAATTACGGCCGCCATAGCTTTGTCAGTAATGCAGTTGCATGTCCAACAGCATCCGCTCTAGTTCTTCGAGCGACGTTGTCTTCTCTTGCACGTGCCGTCGCACGCTATCTTCCAATGTTGCCATACCCTCACTGATTGCGATCTGCCGGATCTCCTCCGTCGACGCATGTCGGTCGATTGCATCTCGCACAGCAGGCGAAGCTCGAAGTGTCTCGAAGACACCAATTCGCCCCGAGTATCCAGTACGAAAGTTACTGTCGACAGGGATGCCACGCACAACGTTGTGGCCGCACTGCAGCCCAAGTCTTTCGATCGCCTCGTCAGCGGGTATGTACTCCTCGCGCGAGTCAACACTCACGCGACGCACAAGGCGCTGCGATACAATGCCTCGTATTCCATCGCCGAGGACCGTTGAATGCACGCCAAATTGCCGAAGGATCGCCAGCGCGGAAGCCGTACTCCCAGCGTGAAGGGTCGACAAGACCAAAACGCCCGTCATCGCAGCATGGCAAGCGATCGCGGCGGTTTCGGCGTCTCGAATTTCCCCGATACCCAGAATGTCGGGATCCTGTCGCAACACGCCACGAAGTGCCGCAGCGAATGTAAGCCCTGTTTTGCCGTGTACTTGAATCTGATTGGCTCCGGGCAGCAGCCGCTCAACCGGATCTTCGATTGTGACCAAGCTGCGATCTGCCGAATTCAATTCTTTCAGTAGACTGAAAAGTGTCGTGCTCTTTCCGGCGCCAACCGGACCGACAATCAGGAGGAGACCGTAAGGACACTTCAACAAGTTCTTCACCACGGCCAGCTGATTGTTGAAGAATCCCAGATCCTCTAACCGCGGAAACTCTTCCGAATCCGGCATCATGCGCAATGTCAGCCGCTCGCCGTAGATAGTCGGGAGACTGCTCACTCGAATGTCACGCGAAATCCCGTCGAACTGTTGAGCCGAAATGTGTCCGTCTTGCGGAACTCGGCGCTCTGATATGTCCATCCCCGCTGTGATCTTGATGCGCGACAGCAAGTTATTTCCCGCTGCGGCTGGTACGGGAATGATGTCTTGCAGTCGGCCATCCACACGAAACCGAACTCGTACGCCGACGGGCGTCGGATCCAGGTGTACGTCTGTTGCTCGGTGGTCGAACGCCCGCTTCAACAGCACGTCCGCGACGGAGTAAGGATCAACGACACTTAGTAATTCTGTCAACTCGGCTGCTAGAGCCGTGTTCGGGATCCTCGACACGCTCATTCCGATTCAATCTCGCGGGAGGGTTCGACCGAAGAACGAAAACTTATCGGGTTTCTTTCGAAGAACAACGTGGACAGAGCGAACAGGCTAACCACAATCGCAAGCGCGGACAGCATGCGGCGGAATCCAGCGTCTTTTAGTACCGAGACGATTCCAACCGTCAGCGACACCGCACCCAGCAACAAAGCCGCAAGCTGTGCGTTGACTTGAATGGCCTCCTTACTGTCCCGAAACATCATCACCGTAGCCAAAACTGCGAGAAGAGAGCAGGGAAATGCGGCGAGGGCGAGTATGCGTAGCTCACGCTCTTCCCGTTCGGCACGTCGCGAAACTCCCAATTCGTAGGCCGCTTCTTCCCTGTTTGCCACGATCGTCCACAGTTTTTGAAGTCCGGCTGACTCTAATTCTCTTCGCACGCGATCATGGGGACTGACAACCACGAAGCGGCGAGACTTTTTGTTCAAAGACTTCCAGATGCGCACCAGTGAGGCTACGGTGCCGCTACGGATCGTCGGCAAGTGGGAAAGGTCGACCAAAAGTTGCGAACGGTGAGTGGACTTTATCGTCTCGATCGTCGAGCGTGTTGCTTCCTCCAACCGGTCCCATTGCATGTCCGCCAGTTCTGGTTTCACTTCCAGTCGACAATAAGTGCGGATCTGCTCGATGTTGTAGGGCTCGGTCTTGGAATCGGATGTCGGATTCACTTTTCGTTCCGCCCGCGTCTTTGTCAATCACATGCTGTATCACGACGCTGAAAAATACTGGCAACTCTCTAGCGACTGAGCAACCGCAAAAAACGTGTGGGAATAACGATGTTAAGTCCGAAGTGCTGAATTCTCCGAGGCGGGAATGGCCGTATTCTTGAAGATAGTACCTCGCCGCCTGGGCAGCCCAGCCTTGGACCCCGCCCGAAAGTTCTTCAAAATAGGACCCCGCCCCCGGTTGGCGCGTTGGTGATCGCGGGTGTTCTTTCGTTTTGGGGAGATGAAAAAGGGGGCCGAACCGAACCGTTGAGCGATCGGGGCGCGTCCCCCCAAGAGCAAATATTCATTTCCAGGTTATGTCGACAGAAGCAGAAATCAAGGGCCACACGAAAAAAAATCGAATCGGGGAACCACACGCCGTATTGCCAAGCCTGTCCCCACTGTGCCGCCGCCCATGGGCCCAGCGAAGAAACCTTCCGGGTCCATCAGTGTCGGAGACGTTCCTTCCGCATCGTCGTCCAGAGTTTTGTTCGGGTCTTTCGCTCCTGGATTCTGCGGTTGAAATACCCAAGCTGCAAGAGGACGTTTACGGACTATCCTCCATTTCGCCTTGCGATACAAGCGGTTTGTCAGCGAAACGGTATCCCGCAATAAATCAACGATTGTCAATCATCGTCAATCAGTAGGGATTCGCATCATCGATCGATGGCGGCGAGGCACGCTCGGGACGTACGTTTTGGACGCTTGGCTGGGGGCGACCTAAGCAGGTTAGCGATTGCGGTTCAAGGCATCGGTCGCGATCCCCTCAGCGCGCAAGCAACATGCAGTTGCTGACTCAGGACGGATACTCCTGAACGCGAAAGCTGGCGGCGCATCTAACGCAGGTGGGGGCGACCTCCGCGCGCTACGAACATTCGTTTGCCTCAGACTTGCCCCTCAATACAGGTCAACAAGTGTCCACCCAAAACTCAATGGACCAGCACAGAGTCGACGATGCGAAAACCGATCATCGATGGTCTCCGATCGGCACTACTCCGCCTCGCACAGTACGCGGAAGCCCACGTCGAAGATTCGCTGCCAGGGCCAGTAACTCGTGCGACAGCCTGAACGCGCTAAGTCGGCGCGGTCATACCACGAACCGCCGCGAACGACTCTGCGTGTGTCGGGATCGGTATGCCGCGGGTCGTCCCCGCGGAACGGATACGGCAGGTAGGCGCTGCTGGTCCATTCGCTGACATTGCCATGCATGTCGTGCAGGCCCCAGCGATTGTGCAGGTAGGATCCCGCCTCTGCCGAGACCCGTTGTTTGTCGTCCACCGGATCGACCGCATGGAATTGTCTGACCAGCTCAAGCCTGGAAAACGGAGTCGTCCTCGGCCACTCCGTGAAGTTATGCAACGAGGCGTCAGCCAGGTTCGCGAAAGATGCTGAATCGGCATGTCGCGGGCCGAAATTCAAAGGCGTATCCGTGCCCGCCCGGCAAGCCCACTCCCACTGCGATTCGCTCGGCAGGGCAAAGGTCCTACCGGTCTGTTGCGACAGCCAATGGCAAAACGCGGTGGCCTCGTTCCAAGAGACCCGGCAAACGGGTTGGCGAGGCTGGTCCAAGCTCACGTAATCCTCCCAGCTCCACTTCAGCCACAACATGGGTTCCAGCCCGCTCTGCTGCTCCGGGTCGAAGCGCTCGTATTGCTCATTGGTCACTTCAAACTTGCCGATCCAGAAAGGCCTATCGATCGTCGCCTTGCTAAGCGGCCGTTCATCGGCATACGCGGCCGAACCACCAAGGACGAAGTTTCCTGCTGGAATCAACACCAACTGCATCTTGCACCCTGGTCCAAGATCGATCTCCATCTCGGTCGGGGCGCCGGCTTCGGCTTGGCGCCGCTTGGCCTCCTCAGCCGGGAACGGCCAGTCAGCGACCTGGATCCGATTTGCCGGGACTACCTCGGGCGGCATCACCGGGGTCACGCGGTCTGGCGGGGTATCGGGTATCGCTTCGGGATCTTCGTCAATCCCGCCGTAGCGTCGCTGCGACTCAATCCGGCGATCACGACACTCACGGACGGCCAATTTGCCGCTTACGCTGGGAATCTCCAGCCACGTGCCGTAGGCGGGAGCGTTCATGTCCAACCAAGTCACCAGACGGTCCCAGGCCTCCTCGTCGAGACGAACGTTTCGATGGCCCTTGCGGAGCATCCGCACCAGCGGGCTGGTGTCGGCATGGTAGTCGGCCACCGGCAGCACGCTCGGGCTACCTTCCAGCCCGGGACTGCGAACGAACCGGCGCAACGCGTAAAACGACGGAGGAAACAGAGCATCCGAGTGTGGCATTTTTCGCGGCGCGGCGTGGCGAAGATCCGGCGCCGCCCCCCCGTCGGCCTGCGGGCGGCCGTCGTGACAGCCCACACAGAACTGATCCAGAACCGGCTGTACCTCACGGTCCCAGCTGAATCCGCGGACCGGGCCGTACCAACGTTCGATCCGCGATGGTGCGCCGGCCAGCGCGAGAGGACGCCGTTCCGGCGGCGCGCTATTGACCCGTTCGTGGCAACCGACACAGGCAACCGCTTCGCCCGGCATGGCGGTAAACCAGCTGCGCATCAGTTGCAAAGCCTTACCTTCGGAGTCCAGAGGCTGAACCGCGATCGGCGTATTGGCCGGCACGACAAAATACGCCGAGCCGTCCTCCGTCACAGGTACGGTGCCCAGGACCCGCCGCACATCCCACGGACCGTCCATGCCCACATAGTCCTCGATGCCCGAGGTGCCGAAGTAATTGAAGTGATAGGTGAAAAGTCGGAGCTTCTTGACCGTGCCCCGCGGTATCCCTTTGAGCCCTTCGCCCGCATAGACGTCGCTCAAATAGACAGTCGCTTCCCGGGTGTCCGGGTCAATCCGATCGGGGATCACCCTCGGACGCGGCGTTTTGCGCAGAGGCACGGGCTCGAACAACAGCCAGCCCTCGTCCTCGTGCAGCAAGATCATATTGTCGAAAACATCCACCAGGTAAACGCCCCACGGCGACTGGCTTGTCGGCTGACACGAAACCAGGAAGTACTTGTCACTGAGAGGATACGGGTGGAGGAATTTCGGCCAGGAATCATCGACCAGGTTGTCCTCCAAGATCGCCTCGACCTTCTTGCCCCAACCTGGGATGCGCTGCACAGCGCCTTCGGCCAGGCGTCGGCCCCGGGCCACGTCGAACAGCACCACTTCTCCGGCCCGCGCCGTTCCGTGATGACCCGTGATGACGCCCACGAATTTCGTGGGGTGATCGGGAATCGGCTTGGCGTAGAAGATGCGATTTGGCCAGTAGCTGCTGCTGGCGTAATAAGCCCGTTGCTCGGTGCCGTCGGGGTTCATGGTGAACATTCGCGCGCTGAACGCATGCGAGATGTCCGTGTATTCCCAGCGTGTGTAGAGCACGCGTCCGTCACTCAACATCGACGGATAGAAATTGTGGTCTTGGTCGAAACACAGCCGGCGCACGCCCGAGCCGTCTCCGTTCATCACACAGAAGTTGGCCACCTCGTCGTGCCGCCGTTCGCAAGGGACCGACTGAAAACAGGCGGACGAGCCGAAGAGGATCCGATCGTCGGCGAGGTAACACGAGTCGTAATTATCGACATCGTGCTCCTCGCCTCGCGTCACTTGGCGAAGGTTGTTGCCGTCGACGCCGACTTCAAAGATCTGAAAACGGTCATGGCTGCCAATGGAAGAAAACAGCAGCCGATCCGCGTCGAAATGCAGGGTGACGTCTCCCGCGAACACGGATTTCTCGGGCCGGTAGAGCGTGGTGAGTTCGCCCTCGGGGCGGAGAGGTGAGAGAACGGCAATCTCGTTATCGATGGGGATTTGCCGCAACACGCCGTTGCCCTGGTAGTTCAACGGTAGGCCGTTGAGAAGATGACTCGGCCCCGAACTGAACGGCGGTATCGCGAAACTGGGCATGGGACTGTAAGCCCTGGCGTCTTTCCGCTTCACCACCAGCAGTCGATCAAAGTCCAAGAGCGGGTTGGCCAACAGCGCCTCGGCGCGCATCACCTCGAACTGTTTCACGGCCTCGTAGAACCGCTGAAAGTCAACCGAGTCGCCACCTTCTCGCGCGTCCCTGACGGTCTGCTCGAACTGTGCGATGCGCTCGAGGTATTGCGGCCCGCCGGCATATGCGGAGCCGTGGGTCTGAATCAGATCTTCCACGGCCAGCCGCAAGGATTGGAGGTTCGCGTCTTTCCAGCGGGCCAGTACGCCCTCGATCTCTTTGGACCGGTGATAGAGTCTGCTGATGGATTCAAGGTCACCGGCCGTTCGGGCGTTTTTCGCAAGTTCGTGTGCTCGTGCCGACAACCCGGCCCGCGTGGCGTTGGCATAACGTTCCGCCAACACGTCCACTCTGCCGAAAGGCCAATCCCGGGTCCAGATTTTGTCCTCCTGCTCCGCGGCCATTTGCCGCAGCAGTGCGGGATCGGAAAAGTCGCTACCGAGCAGATCCCAGAGCCCGGTTCGCAACAACGAGTTGCCGGCCTGGTCGGGTGCTTCGGCGGCCAGCGCGATTTCCTGGCGGGCGAGAGCTTCTCGGCTGGCTGCCATCGTCTCTCGCCATGTCGACTTCTTCGTGTAGTACCGGAAAGAGACGTCGCCAATCAGCACGGCACAGCGATCAAACGATACCGGACAGGTATCTTCTCCGGGCCCGCCGGCGCCCGCCACCAGGGCGGGATATCCGGTGACTGACGGATCGGGGATCTCCCAGCGGACCATCCAATCCGCCGGCTCCGGGTCTCCATCCTGCCAAGCCTTTCCTTTCAACTCCGCGTCCTTCTTGGACAGCTTGATCCAATACCATGTTCCAACTCGACAGGGAAAATCAACGAAAGGTCCCCACACAACATAGTCGTGTACGTATTGGAGCCTTCCGCTGTGGAGCACAAGATTGAGTCCGTGAGCCGTCATAGGGTCGGAACAGACACTGATCCCTGCCCGAGCCCAGTCTCCGTCTCGCGACGAATCGAGGCGCAGTTTGGCAATAATCGATACGTCGCGTGATACAACAGCGCGATTGTCTCCGATGATCACGATCGCCTTGCTCGGATCCGCCGGTCGGGGATCCGTGCGCGTGAGGGATCCGTCCTTCCGTTCCCATGTTCCCCCGATCGTCTTCCACTGTTTGGACAGTTCCGTGCCGAAGTCGCATGAATACACGTCCTCTTGCGAAATTCTCGGCTCGTCGCGAAGCGTGCCCGCAACGGCGGGCTTATCGGCAAGTACGGCAGCCACTTCCGGCCCCAACAGAATGAGAAGAGTCACGGCCACCGTTAACAACCTCCGCAACGTCTTGGATATTTGCGTCGCCATGTGAGTCCACTCCATCGTCCACAGGGGGAGGATACGCGAGCTACGCAGCCGCTCGACGTCCTCGATTATAACGGCTCGTCGATATTGTGGGTGTGTCTGCCACAACAAAGGGAAAGATGCAAATGATATTCCGGGCAAGAATAAACCAAGCCTTGGTTGCGCCCTTGCGATGACACTGAACGACGGCGGCCGTGTAGTACGCGATCCATTCTAAGATCCCGTTTACTGCTGGCTGTGGCTTCTGCCTGTCTGTGTAGTGATTTCGTGTGAACTTCACGCGCTGAGCAGGTCCGTCAAGGTCGCGACGTTTTCATCCAAGGCCGCTTTGGGTACGAACTCGTCCAGCAGGCGGACGCCAGTCCGCGTCTCGATCACCCGCAGGCGGAGCAGTTCCGGCCGGGTACCAGCGACCGGTTCGACGAACACGACGGCCTCGGCGGCGGCCATCCGGCCGAATCGCATCGCCCGAGCCGGCTCGACTAGCGCTGCGGCGGTGAGTTGCAGTTCGCGGAGCACCCGATCGATGCTCTCCCGTTCCACCAACTGCACGCCATCCACTTGCCCAAGTTCCGCGGTCAGCAGATCGGACAACCCGCCGCTGAGCAACGGATCGGCGGTCAGTACCGCCCACCGCGCGGGCTCGTGCCGCTGATCGCCCAACCCGCGTGCCGGCAGGGCGATGACGGTGAGGCATATCGTGCAGTAGTAAACCCAACGGATCATTGTTGACTCGAACTACTGATAAGAGATTTAATTTCCGCGGCCCCTGTGATGCAAGGGGCCCAGAGCCCGTGTGGGCTCTTTTTTGCCGCTTTGGCCCGCTCTCACAACCGGCCGCCGCAACAGGCTGGCATCATCCCCTTGATCGACGTTGTCTCGGGTCGGGTATTCCACGGCATTCACCGCAAAACGTGTGATTGTCCCGATCGGCTTATCAGCCGCCACATGCTGTCAATATACAGACCGGAACAGAGGGATATCCCCACCATATCCAGTTGCGCATTATCGACGCAAGTCCCGGTCTGTCAATCTTGTCCCCGCTGCCGCCCCCGTCCACATCAACGGCAAACGGGCGGATGGGGCCGCGGCTTCTCAGCCGCGGAAAGTGCGGTGATTCGCGGCCACCAAGTGGCCCACGTCGCGGCCGGCGGGGGGACGCAGAGCGGCACGCCGCCAGCGAAAACGAGGCGACACGTGAGAAATTGGGGGGGAACAACTTCTGGTGCCGATTCGCCGCGTGGCGCGATGCGACCTGGCAGGTTGGCAATTGCGTTTCTTGCTTGGGTGGGGGCGACCTGTGCACCTTACGACCATGCACTTGCGTGCCTGGATCACGCTCCCCGCCCCGCGCAGATCACATCACCACTGTGGTCTTTTCGACTGCGCGCCGCGATCCGATCTGGCGACCGCGAAAATCGAATTGATTCGCTGTGTCGGTGTGCCTCCCGTGTCCCTCCCCGCCGCAGTTTTCACGCAGTCCAAACTACCGCGGTCGATTTCACCGACGCAGGTTAACGCAGGCTGCCAATTGCAGGCGGTGTGCGCCACCTGGGCGCGCATGGCGATGGTGTTGTTCCAGAGTCGACGGGTTGTAGGCCAATGGGCAACGTTTTCCGATGTGACTTTGTTCGACTTGGCGAGATACTCCTGTTGCCGCTGGCGGTCGGTGGCTCCTACGACCCGCAGTTCGCCGACAATGGACTTCAACCTGATATTCTCCTGTCTCGAAATTGACTGCCTCATCGCACGTACTTGCGGGACTGCGGTTAGCTGAAGAATCTCTGCAGACGCGACGATTCGGCCATATCGTCGCACACTTCTGATTAACTGGGAACTATGCGTTCGAACGTGTAGGGCGCAAACAGTGCGCTCCGATACGTTGATCTATTAGTACGGCGGAGGCACACCATTGCTTCGTTGCGCGGGTTGTGCCGGTGACGCCTTTCGGCTCAGGCAGTGCAGGAAATTGGGGAGTAGCGAATATGACTTTCTTAAGGATCACTCTCGGCGTTGTCAGCGTCTTGCTGTTAATTGCCACCACAGCGTATGCGGACGGTTTTTGCGGGTCCTCTAGCTGGCGATTCACCGCAGAGGGTCTCGCGCTTCGACGCGAACACATGGACAACTTGCCACTCGTGATTGACCCGGCCAGTGGTGCCACGTTGCTCAATGCTGACGATCTTAGTTTGAACTGCCGTGGCGGCCTCAGGTTGGCCGCCGCTCGCGACATCGGTTACCGCAGCGACCTAGAATTCGAGTTCTTCTTTGTCGACCAGTGGAGTGCCTCGACGACCGTTGCCACGCCCGGAGCTCAATTGTTAATGTATGGTGCGACGTTCGGCACGGATCCAATCAGCGTGGGATACAGCACCGACCTTTACAGCTTTGAGGCGAATTGGCGCCGTGCCTGGGGGGCTGGTTGCGTCAAGACGCTGATTGGTTTCCGTATGATGGAACTGGGCGAGAACATGAGGGTTATCGACGCCGCCTCTCCACCGCAACTATTCGTGGGAGACATCGATAATCATCTATATGGGTTTCAGTTGGGCATCGAGGCTGCGATCTTGAGGCGTGGCCGCTGGGAAATCGAGGGTGGGCTGAAGTGTGGCATTTACGGGAACTCCGCCGACTTCGACGCGGCATTTCCCCAGGCCGGTCCTGCCGCGGTATTCCACGCCTCCGAGGGTCGGCCATACGACCCCTCGTTTGTCGGTGACCCCTCGTTTGCCGGTGAACTGTGGCTGGGCGTGAACTACCAATTGACGGACTGCCTCGCCCTCCGACTCGGATATCAGGCGATGTGGATCGAAGGTGTTGCTATCCTGCCCGAACAACTCGACGACTTAGCAGTGCCAATTCTAGGCGAACTTGATATGGGCGGCAGCCCACTCTATCACGGCGCGAGCTTAGGCATGCAGCTTGATTGGTGAGTGTAAGTAGATCTTGAATCGCCAAAACAATACCGCGACTCGCTGGACAAGCTATCCGAACGACGTCGACCTACTATCGCGATTCGGTCACATCGGCCGAGGCGACCAGACTCATGTGCGCACCGCGCGTCGCCCCCACCGCTGTCTCCAACGGCAATCTGCTATCCTGCGTCGGTGTTCACGACCGACGTAACGAACGCAATCTGCCAATCTGCACGCGTCACATCGACCGACCACAATTTCTGCCGGCGAGAGCGGCCAATCAGTGTCGTCAGATTGACGGCATAACATGGCGGCTCTCGTCCTCCGGCCTGGCTGGCCGTAACGGCCATCGATCTAGCCGATCGGACGCGTCTTCGCTTCAGCCACAACCTGCGGAGATGGCGCACCTCCGCAAGTTAGCCACTTGCGTTTGGAGACACCGGATAACACACCGACGCACCTTGGAGAGCCAGCGAACCAGTGTGTGTTTCAACAACTCGTGGGCCGTGAGGCACGCCAGAAAATCGCACTTTTCCCGCGCACCCAACGGCAGCCGCTTCGCCGGTCCGTTATGTGGTGCCGCAGTTGGGTGGTGTGCGCGCTCCAGAGCCATTCTTGACGGATGAGCTAGGCTGACGGGTTGGTCATTTCCATTCCGTTCACCCTGGAGGCCTCGATGGCTCGTTCTTCCGATTCCGAAAAAGTTCTCGCGTGGCAGGAGCGGTTGGC
>JADHUC010000034.1 GCA_016784735.1 Pirellulaceae bacterium
GCATAGCTGTGCTCCTTCATCAGCCAAAAACCCGGACCAAGAGAAAACACATAATGAAACAGAAATGGGATATTTGACAAACCCCAGTTTTCCAGGAGAAGCGGGCCAGATTTAGCAGTCCAGGCACAGCCTGACCTACGTGTGGTAGAATGTCGCCATGCCAAACTATCGTCGAGCGTTCATCCCGGGCGGATCGTTCTTCTTCACCCAGGTCGTGGACAAGCGGCGACCGTTGTTCTCCGATCCGGCGGCGGTGGCATTGTTGGGCAGCATATTCCGCCGGTGTTTGATGCGGTGGCCGTTCACGGTGAATGCCGTCGTTGTGTTGCCCGATCATTTGCACGCAATTTGGTCCTTGCCGCCGGGCGACAGCGAGTACTCGAAACGCTGGGGATGGTCGAAGAAGGAGTTCACGAAGCATTGGTTGCAGATCGGCGGCAGCGAGTCGGTGATTTCGTCGGCACGCAAGCGCGAGCGTCGTCGCGGGGTGTGGCAGCCGCGATTCTGGGAGCACACGTTGGAGGACGAAGAGGATTTCGAACGGCATTTCGATTACATTCATTGGAATCCCGTGAAACACGGATACGTTCGATGTCCGCACGATTGGCCGCATTCCAGTTTCCACCGCTATGTACAATTGGGCGTGTACGATCGGAATTGGGGGTGTTTCACCGAGCAGATGAACAAACCGCCATCGGATTTCAGCGACATCGAAGACACGGTCGGCGAATAGCGAGTAGGTCATGCTGTGCATGACGAAAATCGCTTTGTCTGGCCGATCGCGTTACCGTCCCGCCGAGCCATTGTAGGTGCGGTGGTCCAACCAAGCCCGACGGCGAGCCCCCAACCGAACGCAACACACATTTCGTCAGGCACTGCCTGACCTACGCCTACGCCTGAAACGAGAGCATCAGATGATTTGTCGAGTGGGCGCCGTATCGTGGCTGTTGATCACTGTAGCTACAGACGCACGCGAATTGGTTGTGGACAACCGGCACCCCGAGGCGGCCGACACGAATCCGGGATCTGCCGAGGCTCCTTTGAACACCATTCAAGCGGCGGCGGATATCGTCCAGCCGGGCGATCGGGTCATTGTCAAAGCCGGCCGATATCCCGAATGCATCAAATTCAAGACCAGCGGAACGCCGCCGCAGCCGATTGTCTTCGTTGGTGCCGATGGACATGCGACACTTCTGGACGGTGCGGACGTGCTCGTGGGCTGGCAACGCTGCGTCTCACCAGCCGAATGCGGCGGCAACACGAACGTCGCCGAACTCTACTGGACGTGGCTGCCTGAAGACGCGACAGCGTTCTCGGCCAATCTTTACGAGGGCGATACCATGCTGGTCGTCGCCCAGGATCCTCCGGCTCCGGACCCGTTCTACTACGACGACCGTTCGGTGATGCGCCTGGTGCCGTCGGACGGCTACAGCCCCATTCAAATCACTGACAAGGAGTATTTCACCCAGGAATCGCCGGACTATTGGGTCGGCGCGACGGTGCTGGTGCGAACCGGCAATAACAACGTCGTTTCTCGGACCATCACGGGCTACGATGCGGACGAGGGCCGGATCACGTTTGCGGAAACGACGCGGCACATCAATCCCGGCAAAGACCAATTCAGCGTGATGAATCACCCGGCACTGATTCGCGCCAAGGGGCAATACGCGGTCCTCGCACCAGAGGCGGCAGGGCGTCGCAAAGTGGTACTGTGGCCCAACGACAAACGGTCACTCGAAGCGGACATCACGTGCTCGGTTCGCAACGTCGGGTTCCACATCAACGGCAAGAGCTACGTCCACATCGACGGATTCAAGCTTCGTCGATACAGCGGCAACACCGAGGATCTTCGCGCGGGGAATGGTATCCTTAATCTGGTCCATACGCCGACCAGCGGCGTCGAAGTGCGCAACTGCGAGGTCCTGCAGTGCAAGGCTGGTTCGGGTTACTGGGCTATCAATTGTGCTGGCTGCAATGAATCGGTCATCGAACACAACTACGTGCATCACAACCAGATGAACCGCGGCATCTCGACGCTCGGTTCGACAAACCACAGAACCCGAAACGTGACGATCCGAAACAACGTCGTCGAACGCTGTGGGGGAACGGGCATTACCTTTTATCATGTCGACGATTCCAGGATCGTAGGCAACACGGTCGTGGGCAACCGTGGAAACCACGCCAATGGCATTACCTGCTATCTGCACAGCCGCAACATATTGATCGCCGGCAACAAGGTGCTGGATGGCAACATGGCGATCACGGTCCAGGAGTCCAGCGACGTGACCGTCCGCAACAACTTGCTGACGGCCCGAGACGGTCACAGCCGGATACTTGTGCTGTACGGCCGGGGCGAGAGGATTACCGTGCTGAATAACACCGTCTTGAATTCCAGTACGGGCGGCGGTATTTCGATACCCACCGACGCCAAGGATTACACGATCAAGAACAACCTCACCGATGGGATGCTGCACGGTCGAGAACCCGAGCAAATGGCCGGTGTCGTTCTGGAAAACAACTTGTACACAAAACTGTCGTGGGTGCAGAAACCAGATGCGCTTGGCGCGAACGCAATCGTTGAAAAGGACTTGAAGAAAATCTTCGTGGCCCCGAGCAAGGGTGATTATCGTCTGCTGTCAACCAGCCCGGCTCGCGACGCCGGTGCTCCGGTCCCTGTTCGAGAAGACATCGATGGAGTGAAACGTCCCCAAGGGGAGGCGAATGACATCGGTGCCTATGAATACCATCCGTGAATCAGAAGGGCTTCTGATTGCTCGTTTCAACCTGTGCACTTGGAGAACACCATGTCCAATCCCTATGAACCGCCAGAGACCGCGCCCGATGCTGGTCAAATCGTCTCCTGCCCGGCGTGTAACCAGCCCGTGAGTTTCGCCGCGGCCGCGTGTCCTCACTGCGGGCACCCATTTCGGCAGAGCGGCGGCGACGAGACGGTGGCCACCGTCGTGCCCTATCGCAACCCGAAGGCGTTGTTCGCATACTATCTGGGTGTGTTTTCGCTGATGCCCTGCTTTGGCCTGTTGCTGGCGCCGTTTGCCTTTGTGCTGGGAATTCTCGGCCTCCGGTATCGGAGACGAAATCCTCAGGCCCATGGTCTGGCCCACGCATGGGTAGGTATCATTATCGGTGGCCTCAGTATCGTTGGGCACGGGGTGGCAATTGCCCTGTTGGTAATGAATCCATGACGCGGGCTAGGGAGAAGAAGACATGAGTGAGAAGATAAATCGGCGTACGTTTACCAAGGCCGGCGCTGCGGCTACTTTGGGATTGACTGCCATCAACGCATCCCGCGTTTACGGCGCTAACAATCGTATTCGATTGGGCTTCATCGGCGTGGCCAATCGAGGCGGCCAGCTTATCAAGTCGTTTCTGAAGCACGACGACATGGAACCCGTCGCCGTGTGTGATGTACACAAGCCGACTCTCGAAACGGCTCGCACACGTGTCGGCGGCCGGGCTGATACGTATGGCGACTTTCGCCATGTGCTCGAACGAAAAGACATCGACGCGGTCGTAATCGCCACTCCGGACCATTGGCACGCGATCATGACCATCGACGCCTGCAAAGCGGGCAAAGACGTATACGTAGAAAAGCCGCTGTCGAAGACCATCGTCGAAGGCCGCAAGATGGTCGAGGCGGCTCGCCGCCACGACCGGGTGGTCCAGGTGGGCACGCACCGTCGCTCGTCGAAGCTGTACGCTAACGTGGCTGAACTGATCGCCCAAAACAAAGTTGGCAAGGTAACGATTAGCAAGGCATTCCGCTTGAGCAACATGTACCCGCTGGGCATTGGCAAGACCGAACCGACCGAACCGCCATCGGATCTCGATTGGGACATGTGGCTGGGTCCACGTGCCGAGCGTCCCTACCAGGACAACATCACACCGTACAAATTCCGCTGGTGGACGCTCTACTCGTCGCAGATGGCCAACTTCGGTGTACACCGACTGGACGCAATGCGCTGGCTTACCGGCGAGTTGGCCCCTTCGTCGGTCTGCGCAATGGGTGGCCGATTCGCCGTGGACGATGACCGCACCATTCCCGATACGTTGCAGGCGACGTTCGAGTTTGCCTCCGGCCGGCTGGCCATCTTCGGGCAGTATGAAGCCAGTCAGAATCTGGCCTTGCCCGGCGATCGGGAGTTGGCTCGCGCCAAGATCGAGCTACGCGGTACGCAAGGCACGCTCTACGTCGGCGATCCCGGCTATCAGATCATCCCCGAACGAGGCGGTCAATTCCAGGACACCCAACCGCGCATGGAGCCGGTTCGCGAAGCAACTACCGATGGCAACCTGACCGACCAGCACACACGCAACTTCCTGGATTGCGTCAAATCGCGCCAGCGGCCCACGGCCGACGTCGAGATCGGACATCGCTCGACCACCTTCAGCCACCTGGCCAACATCTCGCTGGAGACGAGACTACGGATCGAATGGGACGCCGAACGAGAAAGGATCACCAACAGCGAGGAAGCCAACAACCTGCTCCACTACGAGTACCGCAAGCCCTGGAAGCTGGGATGAGTGCGTCTGGCTAACGCTCGGCAGTCGTAACGGCCGAGGTCTTGGGCGATTGGCGGAAAACGAACTTCGCTCCCAGTCCCGATGGCAAGTACTTGTCACCAAAGGCTTCCTTCATCGACCGCCGAGTGTTGTCACCGGAGCAGTGGGTTGGAGCTACCTGCTGTACGCCAAGTTCCTTCAGACGCTCGATTACCGTATCAATTTGATCGGCCGATGCGCGGGACATGTGAAAACCACCGAGAACTGCATGGACGGGCTTCTTGGCCCGGCTCGTCGCCGCGCGGGCCATTTGCGCGATACCTGGATGCGCGCAGCCGGTGACGACGACCGGTCCTGCGGACGTCTCCAGACAGAGACCCTGTTCTACGAGCGGCTGTGTCAGAACGCCCGTGGTCCATGCACCGTCGCAGACTTTCACGGGGCCTTCGGTCTCGACCAGTTCAGCCCCCGAATGGCTGACTTCTTGCTTGAAATCCGCGGCAAACGCCTTGGGCACGAACACCTTTGCCTTGGGGTTCACCTTCAGGAAGTCGAGCAGTCCGCCGGTATGGTCGCTGTGGGCGTGCGAGAGCACGACGCGGTGGATTTGCTCGGGCTCGAATCCCGCCTTGGCCATGTTCGCCAGCAGTAGTTTACCCTTGCCCCCGGTGTCGAATAGAATCGTCTCCGACAGCCCTTCAACCACACAGGCAAATCCCCACGCCGTTTCCATTCGTTTGTCGAGTGGGTTGTTGTCGTAGACGATGGTGACCACGATCGGCTGCGCCTTGTTCTTCCCTGCGGCTTGCCGGGATTCCGCTGCCTTCACAGAGGTACCCAGAAGGAGCACGCCGGCAAGCGACGTCACGAAAACTCCACTCCACACGTAGCCTTCTGCCGAGCGATCGAACATCATTCACACCTCCTCGTCATTCGTTGCCGTCCAGAATTCGTTGGGGAAAAGGTACCGTTCCCAGCGAATTCAGGGCGGCAGCGAATGACAAAGCGCCCAAGTGGCCAACCGCGGACATTGTCGCGAAGCCCGCGGGACCCGTCAATCAACTCACGCTTGTTTGTCTCGCCAACGAACGAGCAACAGCGCCAGTAGTCCCGCGATCGCTGCAAGGATCGCCAGACCGCCGTACGTACGGAAATCGTCCTTCACGAAGCCGGCGTAGGTTGGACCGAAACCGCCGATACCGAAACAGAGTGTGTTGCTGAAGCCGTATCCGAGGCTTCGCCGCGCTCGCGGAACATACTCGGCGATCAAGCTGTTGTAGACCGGCTGGTTCATGAAATGTACCAGTGCCAGCGAACAGGCCGCCCATATCCGGGCTCGCCCGTCGGCCAGCGACATCCAAATCAGGGGCGGAACATTCGCGAACAGGATCAATGCCATTAGGGGCTCCAACCTACCGGCACGCGCGATCTTGCCCGCCACGCCTTGGCCGACCGCAGCAAACAGCAATACCAACGCCGCCAGGTAGTTGCGAAAGCTCTCTGGCGACACTCCAGATGGCCTGATGCCAACGCCGTCCAAGTACCGCGGCAGGAAATGCATGAACGCCGCGTACGTGAACCCCATGCTGACGCCGATCACCACGAGCAACAGATACGCCCTCCATCGAGCTTCGCCGCCGGTGGCTGGTTTCCGCGCCGCATCGACTTTCTGCCGAACCGGCGTTTGCTTCAGATAGAAGAACAGTAAGCCCGCAATGATGACGGCCGGAATCACAAGCAGTGCGTAGTACTGCCGCCAGGTCACGGTTCCCGTATGGAACACGATGGCGGCCAGGAACGGTGCTGCGGCGATGCCGAGTGAACCCACGATTCCGTGCCACCCCAGAGCTTTCGGACGGTTTGCTGCCGTCGTTTCCGTCGAAATCAATGCCAAGCCGGCCGGGTGGTAGATACTGGCAAAGCATCCCATGCCGAACATCACGGCGAACAGGATAGCGAGCGTCGGAGCCCAGTACGCCAACAACGCCATTCCGCTACATCCGCCCAGATAGACCAGCAATAGACGTTTCGAACCAAACCGGTCTGCCAGCAATCCGGCCAAGAGGGCTCCGAGGCCAAACGGCAGCCGCCAAGCCGTGCCCAACATCCCTGTCCGGTCTCGACCGGCGCCGAACTCGTCGCCGATCATCAATTCCACACTTGGCAGCGACAATTCGAAGACGTGTACCAACGCATGAGCGCAGGAAACCAACAAGACCAGTCGAAACGTCGCACGATTCATGGTGGCTACTCTTCCGTGAACTCGATAATCCACGCTTGGCGGGGCGGCAATTCGAGCTTCAGCGTGGGTTTGTCGCTCGTGAAAGAGCCGATGGGATGGCGGCCGGCTTCGTCGATCCGGTATACATGCGCGTGTTTCGGCAGGTCGTAGTATGCGGGGTCTAACGCGAGCGATAGAGAGAGCGCCTGCTCGGCGATGCTGGCCAGAGCGATTGCCACGTCGCCGTCGGAAGCTCGCCAGGCGCCGGCGATCGCCAGCGGATGTTGCTTCTGGCTGGAAGTCAATCGGCTCTTCTGTCCTGCGTAGATCGACAAGCGTGAGAAATCGGACGTCACTTCCGGCGCATTCAATTGCGGAGGACGAAGGAACTCTCCGTGAAGCAGGTACTTGGTCGCTCGACTCCGCACCCGGGCCAGACGCATTACGTACTCGATTTCTTCGGGTCGCTGGTCAAAATGCTCGGGGCGGAAGTTGGCCAGCGCCGGTTGCTGGCCCCAGACAAACGCTCGGGCCTGCTCCAAGTAGAACTGCCGTGAATACTTGCGGTCCAAAAGAGCCAACGGCTGCTTGGGTGCGAACTCCGCCGGCCAGAGTTCATCGTACGGCGGCATGGTCAACGACGAATAGCTGCCATAGGTGACGGCGTACGAGTGATAGACGGCTTGGAAGAATGGGATCACCTCCCACGGATCGGTCGGCGACGAGTAGCGTTCTCGACTGACCTGCAGGGTGAGCATCAAGTCTAAATAGGGCAGCCAAGCTTCCCCGCATCCCTCGCCCGCCAGGACGATGCGGCCGTCGGCATTCGTGCGGTTGCGGATGTCGTTCGACAGCGTCCGGAATCCTTCCATCCACGAGTTTCCGCCTCCCAGCGGATGCCCGTGGTTGGGATCGTAGCATGCGCGGTGGCTGCACGCCTGGTCCATGTAGATTCCGTCCACGCCCAGGTCCTTGAACGCCTCTTCGGCCAGTCCGGCGTACTTGTTTCGCCAAAAAGGCGTGGCCAAACACATAGACGCGAGCGCTTGTCGGGTGAAGATGTTGTAGACCTCCGGACGGACCCTTCCGTCCGGGCCCTTAACGGCGAAACGCTCGGCGCCCTCTTCCTTCCAACTTCGCGAACTCATGCCCCAGGCTCGCTGGTTCATGTAAACGATGAACCGCACACCGTCGTCGTGGGCGCGTGCCGCAGCCTGTTTGAACGCCTCGGTGCCTTCGCGTGGCGGCAGGTACTCGGGGAAACCGATGTCGTACGCGCAGCCGTGCCACCAGTGCCAGAAGACGCTAACCGGCAACCCAAGTCGCTTCTGAAGCGCGGCGGCCGGCGGGAGCACGCCTGGCGAAGGGCCTCGGTTCCAAATCCAAGCACCCGTATCGAGAACCCAATCCGCCACAAGGCCTTTTCGCAGTCTGCTTTCTTTGGCCCATCGCTGGTCCGTCGCCCACGTTCGATAACGTTCGGCCGCGGTGATCCAATCGCCCTGGAACGTGCCCAGCAGAACACGGTACGGCAGGGCGTAGCGAGCCTGGTCGGTTGCCCCGTTTTCGGGATAGTGAACCGTTTCGTAGTTGACTTGACCGCCTGTGGCGCCCCATAGGGCGAATGTCTTCCTTCGGGCTGCTGTGTCGTCGCACGCCGCATAGAGGCCACTGCCACCCTCGCCGTAGTACGCCAAGCATTGCAGAGCCATTCGGCCCGGATAATCCCAGGCAAGGCGCCGCCCTCGACCGTCCTTGCCGCCGAGCATACTGCGAGGATCGTTTGCCTTCTGCCCCAGCCAAGCCGGGACGGCAAGCCGCTCGTTCTCCTGTTGACTGAGCCCGAATACTCGCGGAAAGCGGATTTGCCGCACGGCAACCTCCGCCGGCTTCGTCAGGGCGATCTGCCATTGGCTGGTGAGTGCATTGGCCTCCAACCCGACGGTAACCTCGACTGTGAAGCCCGAGGCACCCGAAAGCTCGAACTCGGTCCAGGTCAATCGGAGCGTTTGCCCTTTTGGCATGATCTCCCACCGGAACGACTTCGACTGCGACGGCGTCAATACGGTGGGTTGTCCGTCGACGTGTACGTTCAATTCCCAGAGCCCGCCAGAGTCGGCATTGCTGTCCACATGGTTGTGCTTTGTGCCGAGATCCACCAGTTCCAGCAGCTTGCCGTCGTGCGGATCGACGCCGACGCGCAACGCCCCGTTCTCGATGGTCGCCGTCGTCGCCAACTCGTGGACCTTTGCGACAATGACCTCTTCTATCTCCGGTGCCCAGACCGACGGTAGGCCGTAGTACATCATGGCGCGAGTTCCCTCGTAACCGCCTTCGAGGCGAACGCGGCGCGAAGGGATGTAGGTCATCACGTCGTTCGTGTAGCCAGCGACCCAGGTGCGTTCGGCGCCGAGTTCCGCCTTGAGACGCACCGCGTAGTCCACCACAACCTCGCCACCCAACAGGACAAACGTCAAGCCGCAGCCAAGTTGCCAAACCTGAACCGGGTATGGGTAGGATTGGACCGGAGTCTTGCCGGAGTCGATCTGTTCCATCAGTCGCTTGGCCCACCGAGCTTCGTAACGGTTTTTCGAGTTGGCTCGTTCATTCAGCCTCTGTTGGTCGGGCAGTTCATCCAGTTTCAAATCGAACTCCGCGTAGCGCGTGGTCAAACTGCCGGTTATCTCGGTCAATGGCTTGGACAGCGTGGCGCAAGCGGCGTCGGCCAGTTGCCGGCCGACCTTCTCCGCCTTCGCATAATCATCGCCGCCCCGAGGCCAAGGCGTCTGATCGCCGCAGCAGCCCTGCCAGAACATTGCGACAGCGCCAGGGTGGGCCTTTTCCAGGTGCAATTGAGCATAGCCAACGTAGTCGCCGCACCAGCGATAGTTGCCGGTCAGCTTGGTCGGATGGCACGCATAGCCGAAGACGATGGCAGTCGTGTGACCGTCTGTGTCGGTGACTCGCAAGACGGGCAGGTCGTGATCGACCGGCCCTTCGAGTTGACCTTGCGCGCGCAGCCGTTCCACTTCGTCATGCTTGTTGTTCCGGCGGTTGACGGCAAAGTCGACGCGCCCTTGGCCCCATGCCAGGGAGCACTTGACCAGATTACCGATTGCCTCGCCGACGACCGCAACAACCTGCCCCTGGAGCCAGGCGGTGTACTGGTCGATGTGTTTCCACTGGGTCTCGTCCAGGAAGTAGATCCCTTCCAGGTTCCTGCCGACGACGGGACCGGAGTGGTTGTGCGAACAGTTCAGGGCCACTTGATCGCGGCCCAGGCCGTACTTCTCCTCCAGCGTGTCGCGTATGGCCAGTGAAGTGGCGAGGTCGATGCCCACGACGTCCAGTGTGACAAGTACGGCTGTTCGACCATTGGGATCTTCGATGGCGAGGGCCTTGGCCCACAGGTCATGCTCGGTTCCCTCGGAGGGTTTCGTGCGGCTGCCGTAACCGGACATCCATAGCGGGCCGGTGGGCGTAATCTTGACCGTCGCCACGCCGACCTTCCATTGGCCCAGAGCGTTAGCATCATGAGCCACCAGCGAAATCACCACGGCGACAACGCAGCACGCCGTTCGTGACGAAAGCGGATTCGGCATGTTAAGACTCTCCGTTCAAAGTGGCATCGTTTAACCCCGAGCCGGAAGGCGACGGTCGTTGTGGCCGGCTCAATGCGCCACGACCGTCGCCTATCGGCTCGGGGTTAAACGGGGTGATGTCCTCGTCCGAGGTCCTACGCCTTTGTCAGGGCCTTCGAGTGTGTCTGAATTTTGCGGATGGCTTCCGCAATGGCCTCCATTGCCGTCCTGGTCGTCAGCAGCCGAATGCCTGACATCCTGATCGTCTCGTCGGCGATCAGCGACTCGGCAACCGGGCAGGGAATCGTTTTGAGAAACCAATCACGTTTTTTTTGGAATACACGCCCATTTCTTTTCGAACTCAATCACTCGATTCCCCGTCCTGGAGATCCGTGTCCAACGCCGGCTGTACAGTACATCTTTCAGCATGTCTTCCGCCGCCTGACTGCCGTCCGGCCAACTCGGCCATTTGTCCTTGAACACCTTTTCGCCGCCCAGCATGGCAGGCTTCCCCGACGTTCCCGACGCGATCAAAGGAGTAGAGACCCCGGTTGCCGACACGAAAGACGCCCCCACCATCCCGGCGGCGGATTTTGTCAGAAAACTTCGCCTCGATTCGCTCTTGCTTCTCTTGCTCATCTAGTTCTCCCCGCGAAGGTCTTTTCAAGTCTCTGTCTGCGCGTCATTATCGTCGATGCGAACCGCGTGACAATCTCTCGCAACTCTAACTCAAAGGTGTTTTGCCGTGTCTCGCAGGAATCCTCTTTTGCTGACCTTGGTAATCCTACCCGTTTTAGCGGCCGGCGTTTTCCAAGTAACCGATCGCGAAACGTCTCAAAATGAACCCGATGCGAGGAAGTCCGAACGATTCGGCGCCGCGGGCGACGGCAAGGCCGACGATACGGACGCGCTTCAGCGGGCCGTCGATTCCGGCGTTGGCGACATCCGGTTGCCTAAGGGCACTTACCGCATCACTCGGCCGATTGTGATTAATTTGGACAAGGTCGGCTATACGTCGATTCACGGCGGCGGCGTGGCGAAGATTGTTATGGCTGGCCCCGGACCGGCGTTGAAGCTGGTCGGCACTCACAAAGGAACGGCTAGTCCCAAGTCGTTTCAAGACAACGTCTGGCAACGCCAAAGCACGCCCATGATCGACGGCCTGGAAATCATCGGCCAACATCCGGAAGCCTGCGGTGTGGAAGTCAGCGGGACCATGCAATTGACCATCACTCGGCTTGTCGTTCGCGAAGCCCTGCACGGCGTGCATCTGGTCGATCGCAACCGCAATGTGATCTTGTCGGAATGCCACCTCTATCACAACCGAGGAATCGGCGTGTTCCTGGATCGGCTAAGTCTGCACCAGGTCAACATCGCCAACTGCCATATCAGCTACAACACGGGCGGCGGAATCGTCGTACGCGAAAGCGAGATCCGCAATCTGCAAATTGCGTGTTGCGACATCGAAGCCAACACTGGCGGAGCGGGCGACCCGCCGTCGGCCAACATCTTGTTCGACACGACGGTCGGTTCCATCCGCGAAGGGGCCATCATCGGCTGTACGATCCAGCATAGTCCCACTCCCGTCGAAGCGGCTCGGCCAGCTTCGGCACCCGAAGGATCCGCCAATATTCGCTTCATCGGCACCAGTCGCGAAGAACCGCATAAGGTCGGGAATCTGGCCATCTCGGACAACTTGATGAGCGACGTAGAGATCAACATTCACATGGTCCACGCTCGCGGTGTCACGATCACCGGCAACTCGATCCATCGGGCGTTCGCGGCGAACATGCTGCTGGAGGATTGCTCGAACATCGTGCTTGGCTCGAACCTGTTCGATCGCAACCCCGACTACGGGTTCGACAGCCCCAGCGGGCTGGTCTTTCGCGATTGCCAAGACTGCACCCTGACGGGCCTGCACATCAACGGCGTGTTGAACTCGCCAGCCGGACTGGTCGTAGAAAGCTGCCGTCGATTCAATATTACCAATTGCACAATCGTCGACTGTGACAATTGCGGATTGCTACTGAAAGACGTATTCCACAGCCGCGTTTCCGACTGCCTGATCCGCGACGACCGCCCCGAGGCGGGGTCCGTCCCGCTGGAAGTTATTGACGGCGGAGGCAATATGATCGTTGACAACCTGCTTGGGACGTGACCAAGGCAGTGATTTCCCTACTTGCTCCCGAATAGAGGGGAGTCGCCCAGTCTATTCCCACTTGAATCTTGCTCCCGCGGAGTGGATTTACGGGCTGGATCAGTCGTTACTCGGTTGCTACACTGTATTAGCGTGGGACTGTCTGGATTGAAACACGCCTACCTCCCTTGCTGAAGCAAACCTCCGACCCGGGAGGCTGCTTTTCCTCTTCCTTCCCCTCGTCGTCGGGCCGCGGAGGAAGGCGGCGAGGACGAAAAACCGAGAGTATCTCCGCAATTTTTGACGAGCGTATCCCTTTTAGGTTGTAGACATGCACAGACTTCTGTTTTCTACGGTTGTGTTATTGGCGGCAGTGGCTAGTGCGGGCGAAGAAGAAAAGGCCGTATCCCTCTATGAAAGCTCTGCAAAGGCAAAACCCCAAGGCAAGATCGACGAGTTGGTTTTTGCCAAGTTGTCGTCGCTGGGCATCAAGCCCGTCCTCTGCTCGGACGCCGTGTTTGTCCGGCGCGCCTATCTGGATCTGACCGGCACGCTGCCTACCGCCGAAGAGGCCAAAGCGTTCATCGAGGATCAGGACACGAAGAACAAACGCATTGCCTTGGTCGATCGGCTCCTGGAGCGGCCCGAGCATGCGGATTACTGGGCGATGAAATGGGGCGACATTTTACGGATCAAGGCTGAGTTCCCCGTCAATCTCTGGCCCAACGCGGCGCAGGCGTATCATCGCTGGATCCATGCGTCCATCGTCCAGAACAAGCCATACGACGAGTTCGCCCGGGAACTGCTCACATCGAGCGGTAGCAATTTCCGCGTTGGCCCGGTCAACTTTTATCGCGCGATCCAGAACAAGACTCCGGAAGGGATCGCCAATGCCGTGGCGTTGACGTTCATGGGATCGCGGGCCGACTTCTGGCCGAAAGACCGTTCGGCCGGCATGTCCGCGTTTTTCTCCCAGATTGGCTACAAGCCGACTAGCGAGTGGAAGGAGGAGACCGTTTTCTGGGACCCTCTTAAGTCCAGCGCTGCGTCCAACAGCATCGCTCCGGGGCAGGCCGCCATCGCCAAATCCGTAGAAGTTACGAACGAAGTGCCGAAGGAACCGGCCGACGCGCCGAAGGAAACACCGAAAGACTCGACCGAGGCGCCGAAGGAACCGGCCGATGCTCCGCCACCGGCACCCGTCTTTCCGGATGGTACCAAAACCGAGTTGCCTCCGGACCGAGATCCCCGGGAGGTCTTCGCCGATTGGCTCTTGCAGCCGAAGAACCCTTGGTTCACTCGGGCCATTGCGAACCGCACTTGGTCGTGGGTGATGGGACGCGGCATCATCCACGAGGCGGACGATATTCGCGACGACAATCCACCCAGCAATCCCGAGCTGCTGGCCTATCTGGAGAAGGAATTGGTTTCCAGCGGCTACGATCTGAGGCATCTAAAACGGCTGATGTTCACATCGACCACGTACCAGTTTTCGTCCATGCCGCGATTCAACTCTCCGGAAGCCGCTGCCAACTTTGCCAGCTATCCGTTGCGACGACTGGATGCCGAGGTATTGATCGACGCGGTGAACAAGATCACGGGCACAACGGATCTCTACACCAGCCCCATCCCGGAACCTTTCACGTATATCCCTAAAGACATGCCTGCTGTGGCGGTGGCCGATGGCAGCATCACCAGTTCGTTCCTGACGTTATTCGGACGTTCGGCACGGGCTACGGGGATGGAAAACGAACGTGTCAACGAGATGGCGCCATCCCAGTGGATGCACATGCTGAATTCGGGTCACATCCAGGCCAAGCTTCAAAGCGGTCCTGCAATGAGGGCGATTCTGACCGGCCCACCGAACGAAGTAGTAGAGAAGCTGTACCTGACGATCCTGTCACGATTCCCCACGGACGAAGAGCTGAAAACCATCGAGGAGTTCAACAAGTCCGGGGCGCTAGACAGGCGTTATATTCGGATAGACTTAGCTTGGTCGTTGATCAACAGCACCGAGTTTCTTCACCGGCACTGATTTCTGCGGAATTCGTCGAGGAGAATGTTGTACCGCTCGCGGCTGGAAATGGCACAATTTCGAGAAGTCGTTTAACCCGAAGCCGGAGGCGATGGCGGGCGCGGGATGGGAGACTTTTCGGCAATGTCCGCCATCGCCTCCGGCTTCGGGTTAAACGAGCCAGGGCAATCATAAACAAATGGGAGACTGAAAACATGAGTACAAACCACAGTTCAGTCAAAGTAACGGGGATGTCACGGCGCGAGGCGATGCGTCGCGGCCTCTGCGGCACGGCGGGGATGTTGGCGGCCGGTTCTCTTGGCACCAATGCCCTGGCGGCTCCTGCGAAGCCGAAAGCCAAGGCCAAATCGGTCATTCAGATCTTCCTGTGGGGCGGCATGTCGCACAATGACACGTGGGACCCGAAACCGGAAGCGGGCGAGGACTACATGGGCGAGTTCATGGATGTGGTCAACACAAACGTGAACGGGATACGGCTCAATGCCCTGTTTCCTGAATTGGCCAAGCAGGCCGACAAGTACTCGCTAATCCGCGGTATGACCCACGGCGTCAACGGACATGAGACGGCGGCCTACCTGATGCAGACCGGGCACAAGTCCGGCGGGCGACTGGCCTATCCAAGCGTCGGGGCCATCTTCACCAAGTTCAAGGAAGACCAATACAAGGGAATCATTCCACCCTACGTGGTGCTCACGCGCGCGGCTGGGCGGTTCTCCGAAGAGGGATTCCTGGGACCAGCGTACAAGCCCTTTGCCACCGGCGGCGACCCGGCCGCGGAACGCTTCGAGGTGGAAGGAGTCGTCGCCAGGGGCATTTCCGACGCGAGGCAAGTGGCCCGCCGCGAATTGCTCGGCAAAATGGACACGATGGGCAAGGCGATGGCATCCGATTCGGAGTTAGTCAAAGCGCAAGAGGCCAAGGAACGGGCCTATGAATTGATCTTGGGTTCGGGCAAGGAGGTCTTCGATCTCACCAAGGAAAAGGATGAACTGCGGGATCGCTACGGGCGAGATAACAGCGGGCGGCGACATACGTTCGGGCAGGAGTGCCTGGCGGCGCGACGGATGGTCGAGGCCGGTGTGCCTTATATCACCATCAGTTTCCCGGGGGGCTGGGACACGCACTCGCGGCATTTCGAGAGAATGAACGTACAATGTCCGCAACTGGACCAAGGTCTGGCGGCGCTACTTGAGGATCTGAGCGATCGTGGCTTGCTGGATAGCACCCTTGTCTGGTGTACCGGCGAGTTCGGCCGAGGTCCCAAGGTGGACTGGCAGCCGCCCTGGAACGGCGGTCGCAATCACTATGGCAAGGCCTTCACTGTCCTGGTGGCCGGGGGCGGATTCAAGGGCGGCCACGTGGTCGGCTCGACGGACAAAGTTGGCGCGGAGCCCAAGGAGCGACCCGTCTATCCAGCAGACCTGCTTGGCAGCATCTATCAGTTGGCCGGCATAGACTCCACCGCCAAGCTGCCCCATCCCTTGGGGTTGGAGGCGTACGTGTTGGACGCCGAAAAGGAAGGCATGAAGTCGACCGGGCTCCTGACCGAGATAATGTAGCAATTGGCGATATGTAGCGAACGGTAACGATCGCGTGGGCGCGGCCCACAATGTTGTGGCCCGGTCTCCCGACCGGGCCACCCCGACGACCGCAGGTCTCCACCTACCGACCAAACGCCTGATCGTTCTTGACCTTGGAGACCTACGGTCGCAGGCAGTGGCAGGGTCGGGAGACCCTGCCACAACCTAGGCTGCATTTATCGCAACGTTCGCGTTTGATTTAACCGTGCAGAAAATGGAGCGGATCATGAGTAGATCTACATGGCTTCCGATTTTGGGACTGGCCGGATTGCTGGCGATGGTATCCTCGGCGCATGCGCAGCGCAGGGGGGGAGCGTACATAGGTTATGTCTATCCTGCCGGCGGCCAGCAGGGCACCACGTTCCACGTTAAGCTGGGTGGACAGGGGCTGGACCAAGTCGACAAGGTGGTTGTCACCGGCGAGGGCGTTTCAACTCGGGTGGTCGACTTCTATCGGAACATGGGCAACCAGGAACTCCGGTATTTGAGGGACCAACTGAGGCAGTTGCAGCGGGGAAAGCCGACGCCAAGGCTAGCGCCAACGATGGTTGCAAGAATGATGTCGATGGATCCTACCCCTGTGATCGGCCCGCCGACGCCCCCGGCAAAGCCTGCACCAAAGCCCCGGGCGAAGCCGGCGTCCAAGACGAAGCCGAAACCCAAGACGGAGAAGGACAAGGCAAAGCAGAAACTCATCGAGAAGATTCAAACGAGGATGGCGGCAGACAACAGAAGGCCGGCCAACCGTTCCGCCTCTGAACTCGTTTTTGTCGAAGTCACGATAGCGCCCGACGCAAAGCCCGGCCCGCGGGAGATCAGGGTGGTAACCACACGCGGAATGACCAACCCGATGGCTTTTTACGTCGGCCAGGTTCCCGAAGTCGCCAGGAGGCCCATGAAGACCGCTAGCTTCCAGGTGCTGGGCAAGGAGCATCTCGCCCAGCGCACGAGACCGCCGGAAGAGGAGGAAATGCAGGTCACCGTGCCGTGCACCATGAACGGCCAAATCGCCTCCGGCGAAGTGAACCGGTATCGTTTCGAGGCCCGCAAAGGGCAACGGCTGGTGATCTCCGTCAAAGCCCGGGAATTGGTCCCGTATATTGCTGACGGCGTTCCCGGCTGGTTTCAGCCGGTGCTGGCGCTTTGCGATGCGGAGGGGAAGGAGTTGGCGTACAACGACGATTTCCGCTTCAAGCCCGACCCGACCCTCAATTTCGAAGTGCCCGCAGACGGCGAATATGTGCTCTCGATCATCGACGCTCTCTACCGCGGTCGCAACGATTTCGTCTATCGGATTACCGTCGCCGAGACGCCGTTTGTGACGAGCATCTTTCCTTTGGGTGCGCGAGTGGGCGACCCGGTGAAGATCGAAATGGATGGCTGGAATCTCGACAAGGCCACATTGGCGCCGCCTCCCAAAGACGCGGGGCCGGGTACGCACATGATCGCCGCGACCAAGGGAAAAGTCGTCTCGAACCACGTGCCTTTCGCTTTGGACACATTGCCGGAATGTTTGGACGAGGAATCCAACGACCAGCAGTCGAACGCGCAGAAGGTGGAACTTCCCATCATCGTCAACGGCCGAATGGACCGCCCGAATGATTGGGATGTCTTCGAAGTTGAAGGCAAAGCCGATGAGACGATCGTCGCGGAAGTCCACGCCCGCCGGCTCGATTCCCCGGTCGATTCGTTCGTTAAGGTTACCGATGCGAGTGGCAAGATGCTGGCGTTTAACGACGATCACCACGACGCGGGGTCAGGGCTGAACACTCACCACGCCGATTCCTACCTGATGGTCAAACTGCCCGCGGATGGAAAGTACTTCGTTCACATGGGTGATACGACGCGACAGGGCGGAAAGGAGTATGCGTACCGGCTACGGATCAGCCCGCCGCGGCCCGATTTCGAGTTGCGAGTCGTCCCACCCAGCATCGCCCTCCGCGGCAGGAATCCCGCCAACGTGACCGTCTATGCCGTCCGCAAAGACGGTTTTGCCGGCGCCATCAAGCTAAGCTTCAAGGACTTGCCTGAGGGGTTCACCGCGAATTCCGCCAATCTGGCGGCCGGAAGAGATTCAGGGCGGCTGACGGTGAAGAGCACCTTGCGTGAGATGGATAAGCCCGTCAGTCTGACCGTCGTAGGCACTGCGAAGAACGAGGAAGCGGAAATCGTCCACGAGGCCGTACCCGCGGAAGACAGAATGCAGGCCTTCTTGTGGCGGCATCTGATGCCCGCGCAAGAACTGATGGCCGTGCTCTGGAACGCGGCCTACAGAATGCCGGAGACACGCGTCCGCCCACCGATCCCTGAAGCGATGAAACCCAAACCCAAGCCGGGGGCGAAGCCCAAGTACAACGAGCGACAGGTGGCCAATCTTCTGAGACAGATCGAACGTCTCTATCAAGAGTGGTATCTCACAGACGATTTCGCCAACCGAGAAATCGCGAAGGTGAAACCCGAACTCTGAGAACCGCGGCAACGGCAGGGCATCAGCGATCGGTCGCGTTCGATATCGTTTAACCGCAAGCCGGAGGCTGCTGAAGAAGTCGTGGCGTAAGCTTCCAGCTTGCGAAATACAGAACCCTGGGGAGATGGGGTATTATATATGCGCAAGAATGGCAAGCTGGAAGCTTACCCCACGTCCGCTTTCGCTAGCATTTCAGCAGCCTCCTCCGGCTTGCGGTTAAACGAAGATGTTGTTTCATTCGCAATCCAGCGGTTCCTTGGCGCCGGACTCTCCGGACATCCATCTCAGCGCAGGCAGTTCGAACGACGCAACTGGGGGCAACGGGAAACGACGGATCGTGATATTCTGCCTCCCCACTTCCTGGATCGGAAAGCCGGTGTCGTATTCCCCGTCGTTGACCAATACGTAGTTCTGGCAGTCGTTGGGAAGTGACGGCCAGTCACCAGGCTTGGCAGTCGACGTTGCGATTGCCGTTTCCGTGCTGCTCGACACGTTGCCCGACCACCGGGCGCTTCTACCGGAGAAGCCGAAGGCGTCTTGTTGAAGCGTCGACGCTCCCACGGTGAATAACCATTTCCCACCTGCGGTCGTTCGACACAATGCTCCAAATGCACCCGCGAAGCGCACTCCATCGACTTCAGCTTCGTTCGCAAAGTCGCTGAAGATCAGGTACTGGCCCCAAGCGGATTCGACCTTCACGGCAACAGCTTCGGAGCCGGCCGCTTGCGGAACTTCCAGCCTGCTCGCCGTGCGGATCGGCCACTTGTTGTCCGGACGGCTTGGTTCGTGGATGGCAACCAAGACGCTGCTCAGTCCATCTCCGGTTCGAACTGCATCCACATACCGCACTCTTCGGCCCATCTGCTTTCCATGCTCCTGACCAGGGCCATTCGATGCTTCGACCTGCTCGACTTGGGAAAGCAACCACAGGCGATACGAACGATCCGGCTGAGACCAAATGGCCTGCCATGTGGGCGGAGGGTCGCCGAAGGATCGGACGTCACGCAGTCCGAAGATGTCCTCCGGTTTCGTGCTGCCGCCAACCTGTGGCAACGGTGGCTCGGGTGGCATGTCCAGCCCTTCGAATCGAAGATCGGCTTGGGGTATGTCACTCGCGGCCAGTTCACTGAACACGCGGTAGGCGTGCTTCTTGCCGCCACGGACTCGGAAGATGTCAACGGCATACGTCTCCGCGCCGGGACCTTTGACCAGGGCAACAGTTCGCCGGTACTGATCGCACTGCGAGTATGCCTTCGACGAGGCTTCCACCACGGAGATCTTCGGCGAGGTCGCCATCAAATGAAGCTTCGGACGGCGGCGCTCGTTACCTTTGCGTTTCAGTTGCTCCTGATCATCAACGACCACCAGATTGTGGCTGAACGTGCTTCGGATCCATCGGTTCATCGGCGTATCTCCGATGTAACCTTGGTCGCCCAAGACCGCGTGCCCGCGATCCGTGTAGAACACGGCAAGGTTGTCGTAGTGGCGATGCCCGCCGTCAGGCGAAAACGTCAGGGACAGGGCTGTGGCCTGCGGACCCTTGCCGTGCCGCAGAAAAACCGTCATTAGCGACGGGAAGTAGATTTCCGGCGGGTCTAAGCCGAATTCTTCTTCCGCTGCCGTGATTTCGGTCGCGTCAAGGTGAAGCACGGCGTATTCGGACGGCCTGGACCTGCGACCGGCGACCTGGAACAGCCTGCCGTACTCTCGCGGAAGTCGCTTGAATCCGACGTCGATGATGTGGCGGCTGGGTCTGCTGGCGACCGACGTATCCGCCAGCGGCGGCAGTCGGCCATCGGGCAGCAAGTGATCGACCAAGGCAAGCATTAGCAAATGAAATCGACCGCCGTCTTCGTACAGATTCACCCGGCCCGACCGTGTGCCGAAATTCTCGGGCCACTGGAAGCCGTGAAGCGATTCCGCGATGCCAAGCAGGCCGCCGATGTAGCTGGCCGGCGAGAAAGTGTAAGCCGGGCTTTCGTGGCTGAAGCCGTCATGCGCCAGCGACTTCTCGCATTGGGCCTCGAATCCTCGCAACGCCGTGTCTGCCCACTCGGTGATGCCAAGGCATTTAGCGACGGCCGCCATCGGATAATACACGCGGCCAGCCTTGTTGTTCGTGCTGGTCGCTTTGCCCGGCCCGCCCAGAAACGGCTCGGCACCCATCAGCCATTCCATGATAAGATCCCGCTCGACCGTAGCTCGATCCGCTTCGGTCCACACGGCCGACCCATCCTCCCGTCGCGCGTCATGGATCAGATCGTAGGCCAGGCAGATATCCACAAGGTAGGTCGCCACGTCGCAACTTGGATGCACTCGACCGGCTCCCCAGTAGTTCTGAAGCATCGCCGCGCGGTCCGCCGTGTCTTTGGCAAAGGCGCCGCCGCACAGATGCCGCTTCCATTCCAGCGGCAGATTTCGATCATGATATGCCGCGTACATGGGATCGCAGTCGGCAATGCTGTCCCAGTAGTCGTGGTATAGCCAGTTGCGATAACAATGAGCAAGCCGGAGCAGAATCTCCTTGGCTCGCTCCGCGTACGTTGTGTCGCCCGTAAACCGGTAGGCGAACGCAAGATTCTTGACCGCGCCGATCATGAAGTAGATCTTCCGTTCGCGAATAACACCGGCGAAACTGACGTGCATGGGTCTGCCGACCCAGCGGTAGGCGTATTTCCCCGAGCGATCTTTCGGGTGTGCTTGTTCGTTTTCGTTCAGGTAGTAGGTAAACGTCTGGCCGGAACGCGGGCAAACCAGTCGCGCCGTCTCCGGACAATCCTCGCTCGGGTACACTTGACCACATGACGGGCAACGCAATTCGTCCGGATTGCGATAGCTCCAGACGGGATTGCACGCGGCTTCTTGAGATTTCACGCCCACGCAATTCGGACACGTGAATGCGTAGTTGAATCCCGGCGTCAACTCGGGAATCATCCGCTCGACATAGTCGTCCGGCTGGCCGACCACGTAGTCCGCGATTCCCTTCTGTCCCACGAACCACACGCGCGCCCAATCCGCCGTCTCGATGTTGCGTTTCGCCTGCTCGATCTCTTCCTGGCTGAGCATCACCGGATGGTGTACCACCACGCGAGCGGCCAGCATCCGGTCCTTGCGGGCTTCGATCTCCTTGCGAAATGCAACTTCCTGCTCCGACACGTCCTGGACCTGCCACGGCATAAACCCTTCGCCACGGGTCACGCGGTCGACGTATTCGGATTTCCGATCGGGCGGTTCCGTCGTCTCGCCGCCACGTCCAACCATCACGGCGGCAAGCGATACGATCAGAGCTATGACGGGCGACTTGGTTTTCCCATACATCTCGTTGGTCCTCTTTCTTGGCGTGGGGCACGTTTCCAACGTGCCGACATTCCAAAGGCACGTTGGAAACGTGCCCCACAAGATATGCATGTTAGACACTGGGGAGCCGCAACGACAAGGTGCAGGCACCTTGCACGACGAGGGTGCGCGCGAAGAAACCCGGTTCCATGGTGAAACCGGGTTTCCGTGGCACAGGTTACGAAGGGGGATCAACGCTACAAGCACCATTCTGGAACAAACAGTGTCCCGTCCGATGCCGCTTAGCCTACGGCTGTACAAACCGCATCTGCCAACGCAAAACGGGTTGGCCCGGTCCGTTCTTTCGGGATTCACCGTGTAGGTTCGAATCATCATCCACATCCAGCCACATGGTTCCAACGTCGCCGTTGTCGGCAATATAGCCAAAAGTAAGATCAGCGTTATTGCCTGCTTTTTGGGTGAGGCGGCTGTTGCCGACCAACGGGATATCGCGCACCGTACCCCGGTAACCATTGGCATCTCGCTGCAAGTCAACCCATACGGTAGAACGAAGCGCCCCAAGGGTCATTGTCGCTCGCCACCAGCCGACGAGTGGTGTTACACTGGAGTCGCCGGCAAGCGCCAACTCGACATCACGCAGATCTCCGTTTCCACCGGGCTTGACGGCAAGGTGAATCGTATCAGCCTGTGCGTCGAGCACCTTCAGAAGCGTGTCCACATTTTTGATCGGCGCGGAGAAACCCGTGTTGGAGTTGATCACGCCGACGATCAGGTCGTCACGTTCCAGACCCGCGTCGTCCGCTTGGCTGCCGGGGTCGACCTTTCGGACCCGAACACCCTTAGGTTGCACAAGCTGGTCGTAAATCGTCAGACCAGTGCCCCGATGGTACTTCGCGCCAAATGCGGCCCCACTCAGGGTAACGGAAACCGCCATCGCCAAAATCAAACGTCGCTTTGCCAATTGGGAAGTCTTCATGTCTTTCTCCTTTCGATTCTTTTCTGTGGAGTACTGTAAAACTGACAAATCACGACTGCGATCTGAAAAGCAGCCCGCAGACATTCCTGAGTGCTGCTGGTGATCGCTTCTATAGGTAAACTCCACAAATCGCCCCGAAGCGCCTCACGGATTTCGCGAAAAGATCAGCGAAATGCAGCAACGGAGTGTGGCGCAAAAGAAACCCGGCTTCTCGAAGAAGCCGGGTTTCTGCGGTTGGCTGGGTGAGTTTTGCGGATCGCCTAAGCATCTTTGTGATTGAAGGGATCTATCGGACTGGCCCCTCCAGTGCGAGCCATAGTCTGATGATTCTCCACAAACGTCAGGTCCACGGGTCTCCCCTCCGACCCCCAGTTAGCTATTGCATCGTCAATGCGCGACTGAAGTGTCACGTTGACGCGGCGATACAACGGCGTATTGTTGTCGTGAAGCTGGAAGTCTTCATTCACGCCTTTCATGCCACGGAGCATATTCTGGATGGCCGCTGCCGACTCATAATCGAGGTTGCCATCTGGCTTTGGTGTCACATCCCAGCCCGCTTCATAAATAAGCCAATGCAAAAAACCCTTCCCTTCGCCGGTCTCCTTTTTCTCCTTTTTCTCTTTCTTCTCTTTCGCCTCTCTCTTCTTTCGCTCCAATTCTGCTGCCTTCTGTCGTTCCGCTTGTTTTGCTTCTTCCCTAGCGATTTGCTCCTGCTTTTTCGCCGCTTCCCAGCGCCTCAGGGCTTCCTTCTTGTTGCCCCGATTATAGGCTCGTCCAGCCGACTCCCGGTAATGGTGGGCATAGCCCTCGGCCAAAGAGGCGTTCATCTCATGGTCCGAAGCTAAGTTCTTGTCGACCATGCCGGAGGTGTCGGGACGCCTTTCATTCAATACGTCTTCCCAGGGCACCTTCACCACTTCGCCCTCGGGGCCCCACCGACTAGTGAGCTGGCCATCTGGGAATGAAAGCCCCAGGGGGTTGTTCGCCTGATCGTCAGACGGATTGCCGCCCAACGACAGCGGGTCCCGGTGCTTGCCACTGTCCGGGCGTGCGTCGTCGTTGCCGAACCGCCCGCTGATTTTCCTCGTGTTACCGACACCCAGCGAATCTCGCAGCTCGTCCAGTGCCGTTGCCGTCGGCCGATCGAACCCGCCTGTCCCCTCGGGACGAGTCTTTGTGAGCGCCTCGTGCAGCCCTTCGGGCTCCATAAAGGCCGTATCACGCGCCTTCCGCAGGGCGCTTACGTCCTTCTCCGTACTGGCCAGATTGCCACTTTCGGCGGACGTCTTCCCCGTAAACGCTCGGATTTCAGCGGCTCCCTTCGTTTCGACCACCATGTCGGAGACCTGCAAGAAATGGCTGAACACAGGGCCCGCGGCCATCAGAGTCCGCGTCTCCAGCGATTCGATGGTCAGCGACCGCTGGTTCCGCCGTTTGGTACTTCGGTTCTTACGTTTCTTGAAGAGCGTCATTGTCGTGCTCCTTTTGATTTGGTGACAAAGTCGGTCTTTCGGGATCTTCGATAGGCGTTCCCGATTGGCCCTATCACCAAGCTCCACAAAACACCCAGAAGCGCCTCAAATATCTTGAAAAATCGGTTCCAAGCCATCGTCGCGTCGTGATTGAATCTGTCAGAGATTCCCGCGTATAATGACCGCGTTTACGGAGTATCGTGGTGCGAAGAATCGAGGTCATTCGCGCGATCAGGGAGGCGCGCTTCCACGATGAGCGATCGAAAACCTGACAGCGACCACGGCACCCCAGATCGCGTCGCGGCAATCCTCCGCATCGACGAAATCTGTGATCGGTTCGAAGCGGCGCTGCGGGCCGCGCAGCAACCGGTGCTGGAAGATTATCTGTGCCAGGCTCCCACGGACCAGCAGGGCACTCTTCGGCAACATCTGACGAGACTTGAAACGGAGTATCGCAACCCAAGAAAAGAAGCGGCAACCGAGGCAGATTATTCGAAGCAGCAGTCGAAACCGGCAACCTCAACCGCGGCGGCGCAGGAAGCGGGATCGCAAACGGGGCAGGACGAGGAACCGTGTGCGATCGTTGGCGAGTCGCCAAACGAGATCCCTCAGAAGATTGGCCGGTTCAGAATTCGGGAATTACTTGGCGCGGGTGGATTCGGCCATGTCTACAAGGCGTACGATCCCAAGTTGGACCGCACGATCGCTCTGAAGATTCCGCGCAGCGTCTTTTCGACTCGTCAAGAAGAGGAGCGTTTTCTACGCGAGGCGCGCAGTGCGGCTCAACTTCGTCATCTGGGCATCGTGCCGGTGTACGAGACGGGGCAGGAAGACGGACTACCCTATATCGTCAGCGAGTGCATCGAGGGACCAACACTTACCGAACGACTTCGAGCCGAAGGCTACAGTTGCTCCGAAGCGGCGGAACTAGTGGCGCGTGTCGCCGACGCGTTGCAGTACGCGCACCAGCAAGGGGTGATTCATCGCGATATCAAGCCCGGCAATATACTGATTGATGCGGAGGGTCAGCCGCACTTGGCGGACTTTGGGTTGGCACGTCGGGACGATGGTGAAAAGACGCTTACGGAAACCGGACAGATCGTGGGCACACCCGCTTACATGTCTCCGGAACAGGCAACCGGCCAGCAGGAGAAAGTGGGAGCACAAAGCGATATTTACAGTCTGGGCGTTGTGCTCTACGAGTTGCTCACGGGCCGGTTATCGTTCCAGGGCGAGAAACTGGAATTGCTGCGCAGGATCGTCGAAGACGAGCCTCGATCGCCGCGCTTTTGGAACCCGCGCGTTCCTCGGGATCTGGAGACGATCACACTGAAGTGTCTGGCGAAAGAGCCCCGACATCGTTATCTGTCGGCCGGAGCATTGGCCGAAGATCTGTATCGCTGGCGCGCAGGCGAGCCGATCCACGGCCGACCGGTAAGCGCCACAGAACGCTGCTGGCGGTGGTGCCGGCGGCGACCCGTGGTGGCTGCGCTCACAGGGTCGGTTGGGTTGCTGCTGGTGGTGATCGCGGTCGGAGCTTTGGTGACGTCATGGAAGTTAAACGCGATGCTCACACGGGCGCAGCATGCGGAACGGCAGGCGACCAGAAGAGAACGCGACGCAAGACACAGTCTGTGGCATTCTTATGTCGCCCAGGCACGCGCCGGACGCCGCAGCAGTGTGCCCGGACAGCGCTTCGACAGCCTGGAAGCAGTCCGGAAAGCAGCCACCATGATACCGACTGTTGTTGTCGAGGAAGAGGATCTGCTGACCCTTCGCAACGAGGCGATCGCCTGCATGGCACTGGCGGATATCCGCGTGCTGCCAGGCACCAGCATCCGTGGTATCGCCCGCCGTGGTTCGGTGCGGTTCGATGCCGAATTCGAACGGTATACAACATGGGATACACAAGGCAAAGTCACTCTTTGGTCGACGACATCGAACCACCAACTGCTCGAGTTGCCCGGGTTCGGCACCGAGCCACGAGGGACCCGATTCAGTCCCGACGGCCAGTTTCTGGCAGTCTCGTATCGCGGCGACCAGTGCCGGATTTATCACCTCGACCGCCAGGAAGTCCTGCTGAAAACGAAGGTGTCCAAAGAATCTGTTGATTTCACTCCCGATAGCAGCATGGTGGCCGCTGGACATCGCGACGGTTCGATTCACTTCTTCGACTTGACGCCGCGCGAGGAAACGGAAACGCTACCGCTAGGCCCACTACCGTACGGAATCCGTCACTTCTTCAGCTTGACGCCGCGCGAGGAAACGGAAGCGCTAGCGCCGGGTCCACCGCCGTTCAGGATCCGTTTCGATCCCGCAGGTCGCAGGCTGGCCGTCAGCAGTGCGGAGGGCCAAGAATTGCGGGTATGGAACATCGAGGATGCCCGGTTGATCTGGAAGATCGCGACTCCCAACGGGATCGGTGCGATTGCCTGGAGCCCTAACGGCGAACTGCTGGCTGCTGCGCGTGGCGACAACAACGTCTCTGTGTTCGACGCCGAGTCGGGTCGCAGCCAAGCGGTGCTGCGAGGCCACCAGGGTCCAGTGCAGGACATCGATTTCAGCCACGACGGAGACCTACTGGCGTCCTGGGCTTGGGATAACACGAGCCGTTTGTGGAGCCCCACAACCGGCGATCAATTGCTCAGAACCACTCTGGGAGAGTTGTTTCAGTGCAGCCGCTTTGAGTCGCGGATTGCATTTCGCAATCGCAAGCAAGAGGCCGGAATCCTGGAGCTCGCAACCGGCAGCGAATGTCGTACGCTGCAGGCACACGTCGGCGACAGGGGCCCCTGGGGCGTCGACATCAGCCCAGACGGACGACTGATGGTATCTTCAGGAAGTGACGGCGTACGCCTTTGGAACTTGGTCTCACTCCAACAACTCACCGTCTCGGCCATACCAATTGGATACAGCCGTTCGGCCGTGTTTACTGCCAGTGGCGAAGGTTTATCAACGCTTGGTGCTCACGGCCTGCATCTTTGGCCGATAACCAGGATCGTGGAAAGCAATACACTACGCGTGGGACCTTCCACTTTCCTTGGGAAATCGTGGAGAGACATGACCTGGTCGCGGGTCACTCAAACCGGTGACGGGACGCGCGTCGCATACGTTGACGATTCAGCGGCGATTCGGATCCTCGATCTTGACAACCAGACGTCCGAGGTCATACGTGACAGTCGAAACGAGGTGAAACGTGTGACGATTAGTCCGGATGGAAAATGGGTCGCAGCCGGTCGCTGGGACGGAGTAGGCTTTAACATTTGGGACGCCCATAGCGGCCGCCTGGTGAAGGAGTTGCAGCCAGGCGATGGTCATGCGCATGTGACGTTCAGTCCGGATAGCAAATGGCTGATCACAGGTGCGAAGCGCCAGTTTCGCTGCTGGGAAGCCGGTTCATGGAGTTTGAGATATCAAATCCCAGTTGAAAACGGAACCATGTACCACGTCGCCTTCACCAACGACGGCAAGATGGTGGCCATTCCCTGGTCGAACTCAGTGGTGAAGCTGGTCGAAGCCAGTACCGGGCGGGAACTCGCAAAGTTGGAACCGGCGCATCGCCAACCGTACATCTGGATGTGCTTTACCCCCGATGCCACGAAGTTAGCGGTCGCCTGCTCCACGCACACGATCCAGCTTTGGGACCTCCGTAGCATTCGCGCGCAGTTGGTGGATCTCGGTTTGGATTGGGACATGCCTGCCTATCCACCCGTCCAACCGGAGAAGCCAAGCGAGCCGCTACGCCTGGAACTCATGTACGGAGAACTCGCCGTCGCGCATTCCATGGAAGGTGAGGCCCTTCTCTCGACGGCTCACGTTACCGAGGGCCACCTCTCGCGGCAGGAAATGACCAACTTCCGCGGCAGCACATGGAGTGGAGATTCGCAGCTTTTTTGGTCCGTGGATCGTCCTGGGGCGCGCCTGACGTTGAACGTGAATGTGCCTGCCACTGGTGACTTCTCCGTTTCAGCCGTTTTCACGAAAGCCGGTGACTTCGGCCAATTCCAATGCTACGTCAATGGACGGAAGCTCGGCGAAGCGTTCAACGGCTATAGCCGGCAGGTTTTCCGGACAGACGAAGTGGCATTGGGCACAGCAAGCCTTACCTCGGGCGACAATGAATTCGTGATAGAAATCGTTGGCAAGGACGATCGTTCCAATGGTTATAGGGTGGGGTTCGATAGCCTCGAGCTTACCTCGGTGACGGGCAATGACGATATCCGGTGACGATCAAAGCCTGTCCTCGTCCAACGCTTCCTGAGTGGCCGGACTTCCACCGCGATCCGAGCGGTCGCCGCTTGGGGAAACAGCAGAGACGACGTTCAGCCCACATGTTGCATCGGGGCCAAGACGCAGTTGCTTTTCGACGACTACGTACCCGTTGTTCTCTAATCGCAATCCACCGCATATACTGATGCTCGTTCTATTCCTGTCACCCATTAGCACATTCTATTGATCAATGAGCGACGACAGCATCGATCGAATGGCACGCTCCGTGTGGGATCGCTTCGGCAGCCGTCTCATGCAAGTGGCCCGAAGAAAGCTCGGCAATGGATTCTCCGGCCGCGTCGCGGACGAAGAGGATGTCGTAATCAGCGCATTCAACAGCTTCTGTGCGCGTGTGGCTGCAGGCAAGATTGAGATGACCGACGATGAGGAGGACCTGTGGCCGCTGTTGAAGGTCATTACAGAGCGAAAAGCCATCGATTATTTCCAGCGCGAACGTCGGCAAAAGCGAGGCGGTGGACAGGTTCGTGGTGAATCAGCGCTCGACGGCGGAAGCAAATCACCGCGTGCCGGCGGCGTCGGCGAGGTTCCCGCGGGCGATAGGTCTCCTTCATCCATGGCCCGGGCGGCCGAGATGTTTGAGCAACTTCTGGACGTCCTGGATGACGACATGTTGCGAGTGATCGCTATCTTCAAGATGGAAGGCCGTACCAACCCCGAGATCGCCGAGATCTTCTGCATCTCGCGGGCAACTGTCGTACGAAAACTGGAGGTCATTCGCACCGTCTGGGAGGCACAACTCCAGGATGAGCAGTCCGGAGCCTGAACACGATCCCGGTAAGGCCAATCCCGTTGCTGCGATTCGCCGTATCGACGAGATTTGCGACTGGTTCGAGGCAGCACTGCGCGCCGGAGAACGACCGGTGTTGGAACAATATCTAAAGCAAGTCCCCAGGAACGATCAGGATGCTCTTCGGCAACATCTCTTGAAACTCGAGGCCGAGTATTGTAGCGGCGCGGCAGGAACGGCTGCCTGGGAAGCTCCCTCGAAACGACAGTCGCAATCTGCAACATCGGTCGCCTCGGCGAAAAACGCAAGGTCCGATACGGAGCATGGGAAGAAACGGTCCGAGCGCGTGGTCGAGCAGGCTGATGAGATCCCAAGAAAAATCGGCTGATTCCGAATCCGGGAATTACTTGGCGCCGGTGGATTTGGTCACGTCTACAAGGCATACGATCCCAAGCTGGACCGCACGATCGCGCTGAAGGTACCCTGGAGCGTTTTCTCGACTCGTCAGGAAGAAAAGCGTTTTCTTCGCGAGGCGCGCAGTGCTGCACAACTTCGACATTCGGGGATCGTTCCCGTTCACGAAACGGGACGGGAAGACGGGCTGCCCTATATCGTCAGTGAATACATCGACGGTCATTCGCTCAGCGAACGAATTCGATCTGAGAGCTACAGTTTCTCCGAAGCCGCGCAGCTAGCGGCTGACGTTGCCGATGCGTTGGCGTTCGCTCATCGTCACCAGGTCATTCATCGCGACGTCAAACCCGGTAACATCCTGATCGACCAGGAGGGACGGCCGCACCTGACCGACTTCGGACTGGCCCGCCGCGTTGCGGCGGACATCACATTGACCGTCGAGGGCCAGATCATCGGCACTCCCGCCTACATGTCGCCCGAACAGGCGATAGGCGCTCAAGACAAGGTTGACGCGCGCAGCGATATCTACAGCCGGGGCGTGGTGCTGTACGAACTGCTCACCGGCCAGCTACCGTTTCGCGGCGACCGGCACTTGTTGTTACACCGCGTGTGCCATGAGGAGCCGCGCCCATTGCGCAGTCGGGATCGCCGCATTCCACGCGATCTCGATACGATCACACTCAAATGCCTGGCAAAGGAACCGCACGGCCGATACGCCACGGCAGATGAGCTGGCCGACGAGCTTCGGCGGTGGCTCGCAAGCGAGCCCATCCGCTCGCGGCCGGTAAGCGTCACAGGGCGTCTGTGGCGATGGTCTCGCCGGAATCCCGTGGTAGCAGGTCTGACGGCAATGGTAGCGATCCTGCTGGTCGTCGCCGCGGTAGTCGCCTCGGTGGCGTACGTGAAGACATCACGTGCATTGGTGCGGCAAGCCGAGCAGCGGCGCATTGTCCAGCAGCGCGAAGCCGAAGCGGCGCGTCAGGCCGAGGAGGCAGTCAGCCGGCTCTACGCGTACCAACTGTCCGAAGTGGCGGCGAACTGGCAGCGGTATCCGACCCGGGCGCTGGTTATGTTAGAAGACGTGGAACGATGCCCGGAAGAGCTTCGTGAATTCACATGGCGATACTTCCATCGGCTGTGCAACATGCGCCCGCGGCTCACGCTCCGGGCGATTGGGTTGGGGGCCAATCCAGTGGCGTTCTCGCCGGACGGCAAGACGCTAGCCGTCGGCATGAGTACCCACGTGAAGCTGTACGATCCGGCCACGGGCGAAGCGATCGCGACGTTGCTTGTGACCGAGTCCCACGTTCGCGCGTTGGCGTTTTCGCCGGGCGGCGAGAGCCTTGCTGCCGGATTGGCAAGCGGCGCGGTCGTGCTGTGGGATACATCGAGCGGCGAACGGAGACGAACGCTCAAGGAGCATTCCGGGCCCGTCGCGTCCGTCGCCTTTTCGCCCGACGGCGCCACGTTGGCCACCGCCGGCGCGGACCAAACGGTGAAGCTTTGGGAACTGGAGCCGGGGCGAATTCAACGCACACTGAATTGCCGTCTTGGGGAGCACGCATGTGTTGTATTCTCGCCCGACGGCCGGATGCTGGCCGTGCCAACGGGCGACGGCGCGACACTTTTCGACATCCGTTCCGGCGAGGCGAAGGCCGATTTTCGGGAGCATGACGGGACGGTCCACTGGGTAGCCTTTTCCCCCGACGGCGCCACGTTGGCCACCGCCAGCGCAGACCGTACCGTAAAGCTCTGGGACCTTGCCTCGGGGCGGGGAAAGGTAACTCTAAGTGACCTGTACGGCGAGGTGGCGTGTGTGGAGTTTTCGCCGGACGGGAAACTGCTAGCGACGGGGGTCTCGACGATCGAGCCTCCTGCGGGCGGTTCCACGTCGGCCGGCACGCTCAAACTGTGGCATGCGGCCACGAGCGAAGAGTACGCCGTTCCCCGAAGACGCCGGACCTTTGTCTACTACGTGGCGTTTTCTGCGGACGGCAAGACGTTGGCGGTGAGTGACTTTCGCGGGAATGTCGAGCTTTGGGACGTGGGGGCGGGCCCTCAAGCGACCACGTTGTTGGAAGGTTCCAGCGTGCTGGGCGATGTGACATTCTCGGCGGACGGTACGATGCTGGCCACGGCCGCCGGACCATTAGCGGGGCCCGGCGATGTCAAGCTTTGGGATGCTGCTTCAGGAACTCTGCGAAAAAACTGCGAGGGAGAAATCGGTTGGGTCAGCTCGCTGGCGTTCGCGCCGGATGGAACACTGCTAGCCGCAGGCAGCCGAGACGGCATGATTGCCGTTTGGGAGACCGGCAACGGTCGAATGCGTTTTGAATTCAAAGAGAAGACAAGCGGCAGCGTCTCGTGCGTCGCTTTTTCCCCGGACGGCGGCACCATTGCTTTTGGCGGCGGTACGACCGCGCAACTGCTGGATGTCGCAACGGGACAGGTGCAGGGTTCCTTGACCGGGCACGGAGGCGAGGTGCTTGACGTGGCATTTGCGCCCAGCAGCAAGATCCTGGCCACAGCAAGTGCCGATCACGCCGTGCGATTTTGGGACGCCGGCACGGCCGGGCTGGTGCGCACGCTCGAAGGCCACAGCGGCGCTGTCAGATCACTGGCGTTTGCTCCCAGCGGCCAGACGTTGGTCACGGCCGCAGACGACAAGACCGTCAACCTGTGGGATCTCGCAGCGGGCAGCCCGGAGATCGTCATCAAGCCACATGCGGAAGGTGTGTTGGCCGTGGCCTTCGCCTCTGATGAGAAGACCCTGGCCACTGGAGGCCGTGATGGGTGCGTGAAACTCTGGAACGCTGCCACGGGGCACGAGCTTGCCACGTTGCGTGGACACGTCGCGCCGGTCGCTGTGGTAACGTTTTCGCCGGACGGCAACATTCTGGCCACGGGCAGCCGAGACGGAACGGTCAAACTGTGGCACGCCGCAAGCGAAGCGCAGGTGCTTCGCTCCAAACACTAGCAAAACGAAGGGGGATCGTGATGAAAAAGACCTGGACAGCCATTCTGACGCTGTGCCTTGCCGGTTGCGGAGGGGAAGAACCGGCAGGTCCACGAAGCAAGGAACCGACAGACCCGGTTGCCAAGAAGCCGGGAGGACCAGCCGCTAAGGAACCGGCCGGCCCGGATGATACGCCGGACACCCTGGACGCCGCCGCTGCCGAAGCGACGGCGAAATCGCTGCTCGACGCATTCAAGAGCGGAGACATGGGCGCCGTAAAGGGGCTCGTGACGGAGAAAGCGAAGCCAAACATGGATGACAGCTCGATGCCCGACGCCAGTCCGGATGACTCCTTCGTGATCAAGAAGGCGGTCGTCGAAGGAGAGAAAGCCAGGGTTCCCATCACGCTCGTCACTGGCGGGGAGGAAATGCCCGGGGCCGTCCTGCTTCGACAGGAAGGAGGACAATGGCGGGCCTACGGCATGGTGATGATGGGCGAGACGGTCGAGGATGGGTTAGCCATGAGTTTCGAGGATCCCGAAGAGGGGATTCCCATTCCTTTGACGGACGAGATGCCTGACTTCGGAGACGATCTCGGACCAATGTTCGGCGAGACCGAAGGCGAACTGGTCGAGCCGTTCGCGAGCATGACTCTGGACGAATTCGACGCGGCTTGGAAGGTCGACCTGAACGTGAGCAGCCAGCCGGCTGCCGAAGTACTGGAAGAACTTGTCGGCGACCTCGGGTTGTCGCTCGACCGGACCGAATGCCCCGATTCCGCTTTGGCCAAGCAGATCACCCTGCGACTGCCGGGCTGCTCGCGACTCCGAGCGATCGAAGAGGCATGCCGCGCGGCTGGGCTCTATCCCAGCTACGGCAAACCGGAGCCCTCGGAGGATTCGTTCGACTTCGGATTCGACGAGGAACCGCAAGTGACGACCGTGACTTTGAAGCCCGGCGACCGGCCCTATCCGGTCGCCTTTGCCGGGCCGTTGATGGTCGAAGTGCAGGAAGTCGAGCGGTTTCCTCCCCGCGCAACCGGGACGCTGAAACTGGCCATTCATGCATTCGCGCTCCCGCCGGTTGTGAAGGACTTGCTTGCGGACCAGGGGGAGAAAGATGTGACTGTGGAGGAGGTCACCGGTCCCGACGGCCACGACCTCTGGGACGACGAACGGTTCTCCGGCACGAGTTGGAGTTTGCCCTTGGTGCCGCTGAAGAACCTGTTTCGCGGCCTGGGGACGATCGGCACGGTTCGTGGGAGCCTGCAGATTTCCATGCCCACCAATACAGCGGAATTGCAGCTTGCCAAACTCCAACCCGGGACCAGCGAGAAATCCGGCGATGTTCAAGTGACGCTTGCCTCGATGGACGAACAGGAGAGTTGCGACCTGAGCATATACGTATTGAATCTGGGCGCGGACGAGATTACGTGGGAACCGCAGGACGCGCAAGGACAACCTCTCGATATCGGCGGCACCAGTTCGTTCAGCCTCGGCAATCGGGCAGAACTCGAATTGTCCGTGGACGGGCGGCCGGCTGTTCTGGTCGCGAAAATCGCCGACGGGGCCAAGTCGGTACGTTTCGACAAGCTCGAACCGGGCGAAAAGCAAGACATCAACGGTGGCCGAATAGGCCTGACGGCCGTAAACCATAGCGAGTCCTGCGCCCTTGAGTTCCAGATCAAGGGCGCGGGCGACGCCGTTCGGATCATTCCCCGCGATGCCCAAGGCGATCCGATGCCCGTCGAGTTGGTGGGCGAAGGCAGTTTTGGTGACGAACGGAGCCTTGACCTGGTCACGGAAGGCAAGCCGGCCTCGGCCACCGTCAATTGGCTCAGCGCGGTGGAAAAAATCCAGTATGAATTCCTCTTGAAAGATATTCCGCTGGGCTCACTCCAGATGATGCCCGAGAAGCTCCCGCCGCTGCGCTTTGACGGACACGAAACGCCCGTGACCGTCGAGTTCGCCGGGGTCGCTCCGCACGAGCATTTTCCCGATTCCAAGGTTTTGAAGTTGCGGGCAATCAATCACTCGAACAAAGATATCCGGCGGCTGTACCTGCGGCTGACCTACCTGGACGGCGACGGCAACAAGCTGAAAGAGTCCCCGCACGACCGTCGAGGTACCCTGAATGGCGACACCGGCGACATGATCGCAATCGTAGCGAAGGACGACACCGCGGAATTCGATATGCGGGGCCCCTCCATCGCCGAGGGCATGAAAGACGTTCAAGTCATGGTCCGAGAGATTGGCTTTGCCGATGCGACGGTATGGCCGCCGGAGCCGCAGGGAGAGGAGATCCATCGAAAGGAAACCTTCCGAACATGGGCCAGCCGCGACGGGCAGTTCACGGTCAAGGCGGCGTACGTCCGCCTGAAAGACGATGCGGTGGAGTTGAAGAAGCAGGACGGAAGCGTGATTGCCGTACCACTTGAAAAGCTGTCCGACGCGGACCAGCAGTACGCAAGACAGCAGGCGACACCGGGGGCGAAGCCTGAGTAGTCTCGCTGCCGCCCGTCGCCACGAAAAGATGAGGTAGAGAAGCGACTGGCCCCAAGCACTCAGTCACAAGCTTGTTGACAATTCTCGACGCGCAGAAACCCGGCTTTTTCCAGAAAAGTCGGGTTTCTTTTTTCTCACGCAAACCTACCCGCGAATTCTGCGGTGGCGGCAACGAACGGACCAGATTAGCCCCACTCCGTGGGAAGCGGTGTCTCAGCATTGCTGGTCTTTCCGCAAAATCCGTGAGGCGCTTCGAGGCGATTTGTGGAGTCTTCTAGTAGAAGCGATCACCAGCAGCACTCAGGAACATTTTCAGGCTGCTTTACAGATCGCGGTTGTGAATTCTCAGCTTCACAGTACTCCACAATAAAGACCGAAAAGGGAATGCGATGAAGACTAACCAACTGACAAGGCGAAGTTTGGTTTTGGGGATCATTACGATGGCGAAGAGCCTGGCCGTGGCTGCGCCCGGCGCCGACAAGCACGTGCTAAGAAAGGTGATCGACATGCGATGGACTTCCAGATTCCTGTTGGCAGGCGGTTTAGCGTTACTGGTGTGCGGGTGGCTGGTCTGGCCACTGCAATTCGCAGACTCGCAGGAGGGCGAATTTCAGGGCGACGAAGCTGTAGAGGCGTTGTCCGTGCGGATCACCGTCGACGCCCAGGGTGAAGATCTTCAAGAGCCCGTCGCACTGGATCTCGGCTTGGGCTTTCCGCTCTGGTTGTCTCCCGTCGGGCGGGAGGAAGGCGCCACGGCCCCGTTCGGCGCGGTGCCACAGCAGAACACGGCCGAGCCGACGATACGTGCCGGCTCCAGTGCCACGTTCACTTTCAATTTGGTTGCGGACGCGCCCGGGCAGGACGTGTTCCGAACATCGCCGCAACTTTTGGCGGGAGTCCGCATCTCGGACATCGAGCGGATCGGGTTCGCCAGCCTCGGCACGAGTGACTGGATTCTGAATGGATACGAGATCAAGGTCAACGGTCGGGTCGTTGCTGCAAAGGACGACGTCAACGTGACGGTGAAGCAAACCCAAGACCAGGCGCGGTCGCGTATGACGGAACTGGCCCAGCAGATTGCACCCCTGGACGCCGAGGTGTCGGCGTTAGAGGAACTGGTCGGGGCGGACTTGGCCATCGATGCCGACTTCGAGAGTCTGGACGAGTTGCGGAAAAGACAGACCGTTCTGGCGGCTGAGCAGCGCTGGCTGGACGGCCAGGTTCGCGGGATTTATCCCTGGTACGTCGAATCGGATTTCCGTTCGCCGGGACGGGCCGACTCGACCGTCAAAGCGGTCACGGTCACGCTTCTGACCAAGATGCACGCTGGGGCGGATACCCAGAACGATGTCTATTTTCGCGCTGGGGGGCACAAATATCTGCTCGGCTCGCGCAGCAACCCACTTTCAGGTCAGTTGGGACCACAGGAGTTCGAACTGGACCTGCAGGCGGGTCCGTTGACGCCAGCCGATTTGAGGGACTACGCGCTGGGGATGTTGGCGCACGCCGATCCGTACGGCGACGCCCCCGACCGCTGGCACCCGGAACGAGTGCTGTTGGAGGTCGACGGGCAGATCGTCTACGACAGCGAAGCATCCCGAATCGATCGGATGTCGCTGGAAGCCGTTCGCCTCATTCCGCCAGCCCACGCGGACGAACAAGGAACGCCAATCACGAACATCCCCACGGAACGGGAAACCTTCGTGTGGGAAGTGGGCAGGGGAGCTGGTTTGGATCTGGTCGCTGGTGAAGCCATCGAGCTGCCCGCTCCAGATGATCCAGCCTTCCCGGAAGCGGAACCGGGCCTGGATCCCGAAGCTGAACTGGATGAGGGCATCGCCGATGCGGATTTCCCTCCCGGGTTTGACCCCTTCCCTGGAGAGGGTGATCCGGATGGTGCTGGCGGTGATCTGGACTGGGGTGGCGATGATCCGGGCTTGGGTGGCGGTGATCTGGACTGGGGCGGAGACCCCGGACCAGGCTTGGGTGGAGGCCCCGGACCAGGCTTGGGTGGAGACCTCGGACCCTGGATACCGCCAGAACCAGAACCATTGCCGCCAGGGGAAGACCCACCGGCTGTCGGAGAACCGTTCCAAATCGAAAACGTGCGAATCACCAAAGGCTGGAAACACGGCGACGAGTTCACCGTGGAATGGGACGTTTCAGGTGACGACAGTCAAGTTGATCGCTATGAGGTTGAGTTGTTGTCCGGCCGGCCAGATCTCGATCCACCCTTTCTTCCGGAGATGGCGACCACGATCGCACAAGCTCGGGATCGAAGCGCAGTCAAGATAGTCGATTGGCAATGGAGCGGACAGGAATACGTTGTTCCGTGGGTCACGGGCGTGGACCTTGCGGGCGGCGAGCTCCATGGGGAGTTGGGACCGGCCAAGCCGCTGTTCTCTCCGGTTGCTGACCCGGCCAAGCAGTTGCGGTTATCCCCTGGCTTCAGGTACTTACGACAAGTTGGCGGTTGGGAAGACGGACAGGTGTCCTTCGGCGGCGAACGACCTGCTGACGGCACCGCCGTCTGGACGGTCGGTGAGGCGCTGGGCCACAACGGCTATCTCTTCGCCGACGCTTCTCCTGGCTTGAATATCGCAGTTCGGCCGCTCGAGGTGAACTTAGTTCAGTTGAAACTCGAACAGCCAAGGTTTCAGGGAGTCGCCACCTTCCATGCCGACTTTGGTTTTCTGGGGATGCCGCTCGCAGCCAGCAGTTTCGACGTTGCCGTGACGTGCGGGCTGTACCGACGGGACAACGGTGCCCTAGCGAAATCGTATCCACTCCAAGCGATCAACGTGCCGAATCTGCTTGGCAACCAACCCACGCCAATGAAGCACGTATCTCAGACGATCAACAGTTTGGATGCTGGACCCGACGAGTATGAGCTTCGTATCGCGATCATAATCAAGGGGGGTGTGGAAGATCCAACACACCCACCAGCCTTGTTTGGTGTTCGGCTACAGTGAAGTCCTGCGGACCGCGAAAGCTACTAATGGATCGTCAATCACATCGACCTCGACAAAACGAGCATAGGAGAACAGTCATGAAACGGGCCTCACAATGCAGGTATCAGTGGCGTATGTGTCTTCTGGCAGGGTCTGTGGCACTGCTTGTCGGCTGGGTTCAGCCCACCTGGGCTGCAGGCGCCGGCGTCCATGGCCGCGTGCATGCCGTCACGGAAAGCGGGAAATACACAGGCGTGGTAGCCAGTGCAGCCATCGAAATCACGAACCAGGCCGGTGTGGTCGTGGCCCGGACCAACTCGGGCGAAACTGGCTACTACCGGATTGAACTTCCCCCTGGCCAGTACCTCTACAAGGTCACGGCTGCGGGGTACAAGGACGAAGACAAGGGCCGCGGATTCGCGCTGCAGTTGACTACGGGTCTGGCCGTCTACGATTTCACATTGACCAAAGGCAAGAACGACCCGGACCGCAAGCCGCCGTCTATTCCGAAAGTACCGATCGGCCTACTGCGAGGGCATGTGTTCGAAAAGTCTTCCGGTGGTACCTTGATTGGTATTCCGGATGCTACGATCACGTTGCGCAAGGAAGAAAGCCTCCGGCTGGACCGGGTCGTGACCGGCCGAGCCGAGCTGGACGTCAAGGATTCGGCGGGCGCGTACCAGGTCGCCCTGGCTGTCGGGGGATGGCGCGCGTCGGTCTCGGCGGACGGATTTGAAATGCAGGTCGATCCCCAGCCGATTGGGATCCTGCCTGGGAAGGAGGTGGTCCGTGATTATGTGTTGATCCGCGAACGGCCTGAGGAGCCCAAAGAGCAGGGAATCACGGGAGTGATTTCGTTGGTGACCTCGGGCGATACGAAACAAATCACGCCAAGCGACGTGAAAGTCACGATTTTTCCGCTGTCGAATCGGCTGGGTTCTGGCCCCGGCCTCCAACCCGACAACCAGGGAAAGTACTCGCGCGATTTGGCCATCGGACGCTACCGAGTGGTGGCCGAGGCAGAAGGTTACCGGACCGCCCGCAGCCGACCGGCGCACGTGTTCCTGGAACGATACACGGTCGTCAACCTGAATTTGACTCCTGAAACCAAGCCCGAGCCCCCACCAGCGGCGCTTGTCTTTGAAGGCAGGGTCGGCACCCGTGTCGGAACGTCTGTCCGTCTGTTGCAGGGTGCCAAGGTGAGGCTGATTAGACAGGGCCAGCCGTTGAGCGGCGCCGAGATCCACTCCACCGACGAGCGGGGAGCCGTCCACGTCGAGGTTGCCGAGGCTGGCCAGTACGTCTTTCTGGCTCAGATGACGGGGTACCAAACGAAAGTGACCAGAGTCACAATTGGCGATCAGGAACGGAACAGCGCGGCCGTCCTTTTGTGGAAAGAGAAGCCTATAGGCCCGCAGCCTGATCCCACGCCGACACCGCCCAGCCGGTTGGTCGATGTGACTGGATACGTGGTTTACAAATCCTCTAGAAGCTCGACTGGATACCAGGGGGTCGAGGGCTCCCAATTGACATGGCGACTCGCGAGGATGGCCCGCCGTGTACAGCGGACAGCCAGCGCGGCGGCGAATGGTCAGTACTCGCTGCAATTGCCGCTCGGCACCCACAAAGTCGAGGTTAAACCGCCCGACGGTTTCCGGGGAACAAGCGAAGTCGTCGACGTCACGCGGGGGATGAAACCGAAATTCTTCGTCCTCGCTCGCATACCAGTCACGACTCCGCCTACTGTGGATCCGCCTTCGTCGGAACTCGTGACTGTTACCGGAACGTTGAGGAGGTCGTCAAATGGGCGCTACAGCGGAATCCCCAACGTACTCGTTGGCTGGACCAGTAGTGGAGCAGCCCACAGCGTCCGAACTACGAGCGCAGGCACGTTTTCCGTCCGCCTGCCGAGGGGCCAATACCGGGTGACGGCGAACGTCAAAGGATACAAAAGACTGGACAAATCTGTCCTGGTCCGACGGCCGATGCGCCCCGTGTCTCTGGTTCTGACCCAAACAACCAGTCCACGGGATCTGTCACCCGTCAATCCCCCGCCGCGAACTTCAACGCTGACGCTGCGAATCGTGGAGAATTCCTCCACCACGAGGAGCGTGGCGTGGATCCTCAGGCCGGTCGATGCGGCAAACGTCGTCATACGTCGCGATAGCCGGACCGTCGCCACGGGCAGGACGAGCAAAGACGGCGTCTATTCCGCTCGACTGTCACCTGGTACCTACCGGATTCATGTAAGCCGCAACGGATACTCCAGCATTCAACAGTCTGTGTCGATCTCGACGAGTAACATCAGACGTGACATTGTGCTGAAGAAGTTGCCGACCCGTTACAATCCCCTGCCGGGGAAGCGACCGGTTTTCAACCCTCTGCCGGGGAGGCCTCCGGTTTTCAATCCTCTGCCGGGGAAGCGACCGGTTTTCAAGCCTCAGCCAGGGAGGCCACCGGTTTTCAAGCCCCCCTACAAGTTCCCGGTGGCGCCCAGTAGGAATAAGAAATAGTCTGCGAAGATCCCCGGTTTCCGGAAGGAACCGGGGTTCTTCGTTTTTTGGCTGTTCACGGAATTCCGTGATGAACCAGAACTTTTTTTCGCCCGTCCGAGGCGCTGCGCGGCCGGATGGGGAACTAGATGGTAGCGGCGTTGCTGACACGTGGCAGTGCCAACCAACGATCCATTCACGCTGTTGAAAAGGAGGTAGTACGATGAAGACTCTCGTCATTACATTGTCGATGTTGTTCGCCGCCGGCGTGCTTGCCGAGCAGACGGTACACGCGGGCGGGTTTCCCTTTCCGCGGGAGAACGCTCGGATCGAAGTGCCGCCGCCGCTCCCACCGGGCGCCGAGGTCCCACCGGGTCGGAACGTCTACGTGGTGAGTTATTCCGCAAACGGGAAGCGGTGCTTCGCAAATCAAGCCTTCGCAAACCGTTACTCACATATGATGAGGCGGCTCGGATGCAGAGTTCTCACGCGGGTCGTGAACGGCCAGGTTTGCGTCTATTACCGTAGCTTGCCGGTGCGAACGCGCCGCTTTGACAACAGAGCGGACGCCGACCGATTTGCGGCGGGTCTGCGCCGCTACGGGTTTTCCGTGAGCACGCAGATGTTCTACGTCCCCATCCGGTGAACGAGTCGCCCCCGCGAACCTTCCATGGAATCGAGTCAAACGAGAAGAGACTTGACACAGCCGCCGCTTGCTGCGACGGCTGTTTCTTCGTTCATCCCGGCGAAACGTACTCGGTGGCGATCCAACGAAGTACGGGTTCCTCTTTTCGAGTTTTTCGCGAAATCGGTGAGGCGCTGCGCGGCCGGATGGGGAACTAGATGGTAGCGGCGTTGCTGACACACGGCAGTGCCAACCAACGATCCACTCACGCTGTTGAAAAGGAGGTAGTACGATGAAGACTCTCGTCATTACGTTGTCGATGTTGTTCGCCGCCGGCGCGCTTGCCGTGCAGACGGTACACGCGGCCGGGTTTCCCTTTCCGCGGGAGAACGCTCGGATGGGAGTGCCGCCGCCGGCCCCGCCGGGCGCCGACGTCCCCCGGGTTCGGAACGTTTACGTAGTGAGTTATTCCGTACGGGGGAAGCGGTGCTTACCAAGTCAACGCTCCGCAGACTTTTTCTCGCGTACGATGAGGCGGCTCGGATGCCAAGTTGACAGTTTTATCTGGGACGGCCAAGTTTGCGTCACTTACATTTGCCGGCCGGCGCGAACGCGCAGCTTTGACAACAAAGCCGGCGCCGACGGATTTGCGGCGTACCTGCGCCGCTTCGGGTTTTCCGTGAGCACGCAGATGTTAATCGTGCGATTCTGGTGAACGAGTCGCCCCGCGAACCTTCCATGGAATCGAGTCAAACGAGAAGAGACTTGACACAGCCGCCGCTTACTGCGACGGCTGTTTTCTTTTTCTTGCGGCTAACAAAAAACCGACTCTCGTCCGGTCGTCATGTTCCTCTTTGTTAAGAGCAGACGCATAAATTGAGCCGACGGCGCTAGCCGCGGGTTTCCAGTGGCCGTCATGGCAAGAAGACCCGACGCTAGCGCGTTCGGCTCAAGCACCAATGTCACATTGCGGCAATTCATGCGTCTGCTCTTAAGAAATACGTGAGGCGCTTCGAGGCGATTTGTGGAGTCTTCTAGTAGAGACGATCGCCAGCAGCACTCAGGCATTCCTGCAGGCTGCTTTTCAGATCGCGGTCGTGAATTCCTGATGTTCACAGTACTCCCTAGCAGAGAATGAAAGGACAACGCCATGTACCGCCGAATCACCACCGCCCTGATCGCCGTCGCTTTGCTCGCGGAAATGCGGACGCCAGACGTCTCGGCAAACCCTCCAACCCGCTATCAGCGCTACGCGGAAGTCCTTTCGCGCGGGCCGCGAGTCGTGTCGGGAAAACGTCCTTCGAGCAGCAAGCCCCGTCAGCTCGGCCAGCCCTTGCGGCCCGTGACGCCGATCACTCCGACGGTCCCGAAACCACAGAAACCCAGCAAACGCCCTGTCAAGAAAGCTGCCATCAACGCGACTGTCCTATCGAATCGGGCGGGACTGGCAGGCGTGAGAATCATCTTCAAGAACACCAGAACGCGAAACATGGGCCAACGGGTCACGGGAGTCAGGGGGACCATTTCTGCTTTCTATGTGCCGGTGGGAAACGTTTATCAGATCACGCCATCGAAGCCCGACTACGTTTTCACTCCCGCGTCGTACAGTATAACGGCTACCGGACCGCGGACCCTTCGATTTGAAGCCAAGAGGGTCGTCAGAATCGTCGGCCAGCAGCCGGGTCCTGGTGACGAGAGACCAGTTGCGAGCAAAGTTGCCATCAACGCGGCAGTCCTGTCGAATCGGGCGGGACTGGCAGGCGTGAGAATCGTCTTCAGGAACACCAGAACTAACAGCACAGGATACCGGGTGACGGGCGCTAAGGGAACTGCCTCCCTCTTCTACGTGCCGCGTGGCAAGAGTTACGAGATTACTCCGTCAAAAACCGGGTATGCGTTCTTGCCGCCTTCATACAAAATGACTGCCACCGGTCCCCGGTCCATTCGGTTTGAAGCCAAGAAAGTCTCGCCTGCTCCCGCACAACCTCAGAAGGCTCCGATTGCGGTCTACGTCCTCGATGAGAACGGACGAGGGTTGCGAGGAGCGAAGGTGGTCTTCAAGAACTCGCAAACCGGCACGACCGGCGAGAGGTACGCGGACAGCTCCGGAAAGTGTTCGGACTTCTGGGGATATTTCGAAGCGAAGTATCTGGTGACAGCCGACAAGGCCGGCTGTCAATTTGACCCGCCCAGCATCAGCGTCAACCTGCAACGCAGCAAACTCACGTTGTATTTCGCGAAGAAGCGGGAACAAACGAAGTTGATCGTCAATGTTCTCTCCGGTCGCGAGCCCGTTGTGGGGGTGCGGGTCGACTTCAAGAATATCGCCACCGGCAACACAGGCTGGCGCAATACGCTTCGCACCGGACGGTGCCAGGACTTCTGGGTCCCGGTGGGCAACGACTACTCGATCACCCCCAGGAGCGACGATTACGTCTTCACGCCGCGGACCAAGACGGCCAGCATTCGCAATATGGCCTCCCAGACCGTCACCTTCGAGGCGAGAAGGAAATCTCAAGACAACGGAGAACCGAACATCGGATCGAGCAGTCATGGGCTGGAATCGGATTCCGCGCCCTATCAGATTAGGGTGAAGACTGCCGATCTCAAACGCGCCGGGACGGACTCTAAGATCACCATCCGGTTGAGGGGGACCGCCGGTCGTACCGCGGAAGTCTCTCTGGACGAAAAAGATCGTGACGATCACGAAAAAGGGCACGAGTATGACTTCGACCCGGAGATGCCGAACGTGGGTGATCTACGGGAAATGTGGGTGAAGAGTGATGGATACCATCCCATTAGTGAGTTGCGTTGGGAGCTATTGCCCCCACATCTTGCCGGGGGTGAGCCCAAGGGAGGAGACTCGAAGTGGTTTCCACTTGGTTTCGAGGTCGAACACAAAACGACAAGCGAAAGATGGTACTTCCCCTGTTACAGATGGATCAGATGGAACGATGGCTTGCCATATAATCTGAAAGGTTATCGATGGGAAGACACGGTCGAATACGAGATCAAGGTCGACACCGCTGCCGTTGAATATGCGGGGACCGATGCGGACGTCTACCTGGAGATATTCGATCCGCCATCAAATCCCTTGCCGAAGGTCTTGCTCGACAACCGCGCGGAGAATTTCGAAGCCGGTTCCAACGATGACACCGATACGTTCACCTGTCGGCTGCCAAAGGTTGAAGACATCGGTTGGATCAACCTGACGCACAACGATCGGGGCGCTCATGCCGACTGGTTTGTCGGCTCGGTCGAAATCACGCGAACGGACAACCGGCAAAGCTGGGTCTTCATCGGAAACCAATGGATCGCGAAGTCAATCGAAGACCACACCGGCAAAGGCGCCAGTCTCTGGCTGGAAGCAAAAGACCCAGAGGAAACGGCAAATTACAAAATCGAGGTCCTCACAAGTAGTGAGGATGGTGCCGGAACCGACGCCAAGGTCTACCTGCAGATCTGGAATGGCCAAACCGCGTTGCCGTGGATTCAGCTCGACGACGAAGACAACAACTTCGAAAAGGGTAAGCATGATGAATTCAACTATCGGATGCTGAGAATCGACAGCATCACTAAGATCGTCCTTCGGCACGACAATTCGGGCAATTATCCGCCCTGGTTGCCCGAAAAGGTCGAAATCAAGCGGCAGGGAGGATGGGGCACTTACGTCCCATACAGTTTCAGCAATCCAGATGAGAAGTGGGCAACAGCCCCTCCCGGTCAAGGTGCGCAGGTCGAGTTGTGGCGCACCGTCCCACAGACGCCCGTTACTTCCTCACAGTAGTTCGTGATGAGTTTCACGAGTCGCGTCGCTTTCCTCCCCACAACAAGCTTTGGGGAGGAAGGCGAACAAACAAAGGGCCGCGAAGCAACACCACGACCCAGAAAACTAACGAGCAGGCGCATGAATTGCGCAATGTGGTGTTGGTGCTTGAGCCGAACGCGCTAGCGTCGGGTTTTCTTGCCATGACGGCCACTGGAAACCCGCGGCTAGCGCCGTCGGCTCAATTTATGCGTCTGCTCTAACGGAAAAACGCCTCTCGTCCGGTCGTCATGTTCCTTTTTCTTAAGAAATACGTGAGGCGCTTCGAGGCGATTTGTGGAGTCTTCTAGTAGAAGCGATCACCAGCAGCACTCAGGGACGTTTTCGGCTTGCTTTTCAGATCGCGGTCGGTGATTTGTCGGTTTCATAGTACCCCACAGAAAAGAATCAGAAAGAGAACTTCACGATCTACACTTCACACCGAACAAGGAGCTTCGTCATGAAAAACATGCTTTACTTAATGTTGTTCGCGGTTGTCCCAATCATGCACCCTGCCGCTTCAGCAACGGCACAAGTTCGAATCCGATTCGAAGTTCGCTACAAAGTGCAAGGCAAACGGTGTGATACTGGCCGTTGGGTGACGCTTGGTACATTTCGAACCAACGCATCTGCGCAGGACTATCTGCGCTGGCTGGCCATTCACTCAACCGGTTACCGTCAATGGAGGATTCTACGCCTGCATGTGCCGGTTTCCACGAGAATCACGCCGAACCCGAGGCCGGCCGCAGGCAGCCAGCAACCCTGGAACCAATACTGGAAAAAAGCTGATTCATCCCCAGCTAAGAATCGCCGCCTCCATGCCACCGAACAGAAAAGAGGCATAGGATAGCGAATCTAGGAGCCTATCACCCAACGCGTCCCGTCCTTGACATAGACTTGAGAACCTCGCGCGTATTTCACCGGCACACCGCGTTCGTACCACCAGCGTCTGGGCGTCGATGCGTGCTGGATGGATTCCGTCATGTAACCGTCGGTGCCGAACAACTCGGTGCTGATGTGATTGCCGTTGCGGTCGTGGTATTCGCGTCGGACAAGTTGGCCCCCTTCATAGAAGAGCCGACGGATGGCTTTCCCTTCCAGATTCAAGTCGTGGCTTTCGACCAGCTCGCCACGGCGATACCATTTGCGGCCGATCACTCCGTCGTGCAAATGGATCGTCTCCCGAACCGCTTCCTCGGATCGCTTCGCTTCTTGCTCCGAAACCTCTTTGCCTTGGACGAGAAAACGGTCACGAGTCCAGGAGAACTCGCTGGGTTCCTCGGACAAGACTGTCAGCGTCGCACCGTCCGGCATCTTCAGCGGCAGACTCGGCTTGCTTTCCAACCCGGACCACTCCACAGCAATCGCCGTGTATGCGCCTTTGCCCGGCAGCGCAAACGACGCGCCGGCGCGAAGCGGGTCGTCGGCTATTTTCCTTCCGTCTTTGAATATGTGATAACCGTACGTCTCCCAGTGGTTCTCGCCGGGGATCAACTGAACCTCCCCCGCAATTCGGCGCAGGTGCGGTCGGTCGGGCTGCCGCACGACGACCGCATAGAGGTCGGACGACCTTTGCAGCATCAGCGGCGAGTCCATGTCTCTGATCACATTGCGGATCCCACGCGGCGGCAGCGGCAGGCCGTCGCGCAGACGTTCCGGGATCAGCATGGCTTCGAAGGACGTGAGCGGATGGCCCGCTCTGAGTCGCGTGTTTGGCGAGGTTCCGTACAGTCCGCGAGTCAGCCCTTCGAACGTCGTGTCCGTTTTCCGCTCGTAGCCCAAGACTTCTCCGCCAAAACCCGACGCGTTGATCAGTCGCCCTTGTTCGGGAAACCCATCGGTCGAGTTGACTTGGATCACGGCGCCAGCGAAATCTTGGATTCGGGCGACTGGCCCATCCTTCAAGTTGTACGTGGACACAAAGGCAATCTTCGTTCCGTCCGGACTGCCTTTCAGGTCGATGTCGTACGGCCCGGAAAAATCCTGGTTGGTGGGAAAGCAGAGAAACGAGTTGGTTTCCAGGACCGGCCAGCCATCGCCCGACCGCAGGTCCGCCACGCGAATTTGCGCCACGCCGGCGTCGCCGCAAATCCAACGCCCGCTTCGGCCGCAAGGGCTGACGTCGCCGGAACTGATCGCCGCAAGAAAATGGATGTTGCACGGAAGCGGTTCGTCCCATTTCCGGCCGCGCATCTGACCGTTGCCCAGCAGGAAATAAGAACCGTCACCCGACCACGAGAAGTGCGAACCCTCCATGACCGGAAACGGCTCCGTGCGGTTCTCTCCCGCCAGGTCGTGATCGAAGAAATGGCGGGCCACGAACGGGATGTCGCGTGTACCTTCGGTGGCGTAGTAGAAGTCCCGGTAGTTGTGGTCGCGGGAAACAATCATCGGATGCACGGGGTTTACCATCAACGAGTTGTATCCGACTTGCCAATCGCCCGGCAGCGTTTCGGCCGCCGAGTCTGCCTTGATTGGTATACGTACCGGCATCCTCCGCCGATCCGCGAGTTCCTGCATCCCGTACAACCAGCGATCGTCACAGTCGGTGTACTTCAGCAGCCGGATGCCGTAGGCGATCCGCGTCGATTGTCCGCCTGCGACATCCTTCCACATCACGTGCGTCCCTTTCTCATGACGCGGGCCATCTTCGGGTCGGTGGCGAACATAGAAGAGCCAGTTGTGGAGGGTTGCCCAGCGTGGATCGGTCCCGTGGTCGACAGTAACGTCCTCTTCGAGGTGCAAATCGTAAAGGTGTATTTCCGCTGCCGACGTCGAGCCGAACTCCCGATCGTTGGCGGCATAGTGCGTGAAGCACAGGTACCGCCCATCTGGGCTCCAGCATTGCGTGTTATGGTAATTGGCGTGATCTCGGACAGTCGGATCATTCGTAATCCGCCACACCTCGATCGCGTCACCTTCACGTGGCTTGAACCGTTCCACTTGGGCGGCAGCGGGCATCGCGCAGCAAAACAAGCCGCACACGAAGACAAGACCACCAGTGGACGCGACGGTCAGTTGGACAATGCGCATGATCAAACCACTCCGTGTTCGTTCACTTCTCGGAAGACGGTTGACTTAGCAGTGTGCGCCACGTTGACAGCAGCGCACATTATGGCATGTCAAGTCGCTGAGTTCACGTCCGAGGGGCTGGCCGAATCTCCTGGAACTCATTGAGGTGTGCTATAGCTGCTCACGAAATCGAGATCGCCGTATTGCACCTGGAGATGATGCGTCCGAATGCCCCTCCAAGTGAAGGTCTCCGTGCGCGCCAGCTCGTCAGACTGTCTTGACGGAGAGCCGTGGATGAGCTTTTCGAGGTCCTTTCGATAGAGCCCAGTTCCTTCTTGATCTTGTTTCTCAAAGGCTTGATTAAGGGCCTCCACGGTACGGGTATAGCTCCGTCGAGCACGTAGTTCCACAACGATCGCCACCGCCGCAACCAGCACGAACACCAAGAACGCGATACGCGAAGGCGGCATCTTCGACTTCTTGGGCGGGCGCCCGGCGTTTTCGCCCTGGGCGAGCACCTCGTCCTGTTCGGACGTCTGCTGGATTTCCGGCGAGGTGTCCTCAGCCCCACGGTCGAGCTCGCCATCTGCACGGTTTTGATCAGATTGATCGTTCATGGTACTCGCTCCTGTTTTCGATTGCGGACGCCGACCGCGGCCAGCGGGTTCTCAGTCGCCAGGATATCGGCGAGTCTGGCCGCCCAATGGTACTCGGACTTGCCGATCCATTTTCACTCGTTCAATATCCACCCAACGGGGTGCCTGGTCAAGTGAAATCCGTCCATTCAGGGGCGATTTGACTCGTTGGAAAGCACTCTTGTCAGGGCGCGAGTGCATGGTCGGCTCATTGGAACGGGGTCTCGGCCACGAACAGATCGTCAAACCACGCTGTCCCGCTGTGACCACGCAACAGCAGGTAGACGTTCACGTTGCGAATCGGTTTGGCGGGTCCGATCGTCATTTCGCCGTATTGCCAGTCGGTGGTTCCCGTTTGCCAGTTGATCGTGTGGCCATACAAGGGCGTGCCGTCCGTGTAGTAGATGTCCACATAGACCGAAAAGCCTGTGCCAGCGTGGCCGCTCACGCCGTCGGCCTTGGCGTGGCCTCGGACGAAAATCGATTGCGGCGTCTTCTGGTTCAGCGTGATTGTCTGGGACGCACCGCTGCGGAGGCTCGGCGATTTGTTCGAGAGCTTGAGGCTCTGCCGGCCACCGTGAAATTGCTTCGCGTCGATTTCGAGCGATCCCTCGTTTTTCGACCAACGAGTTGCACTTTCCAGTTCGAAGCCCGGGTTCGCCAACAGGTTGAGCGATCCCGGCACAAAGTACACGGACCGGGAGAAGGCGAGCGGCGTCTTTGACGCTTGCATCGCAACCTCCGCGCGGATTTCGTATCGACCGGGCTTCGTTTCCTTGGAGGGTGTTACGCAAAACGGTATGCGATTCGTCGTCTTCGCCTCCACCGGCCAGACTTCTCCAGGTG
>JADHUC010000403.1 GCA_016784735.1 Pirellulaceae bacterium
GCCAGCGCGACTGGTCATCGCCCGGTATGGAGCTTTCAGCTTCGTGGATGGTGACGGGCGGTTCGAGGGAGTATTGAGGGTATCCGGCTACGTCAATCCCGCGCTGTTGCCGAACGGCGTCGACTTCGACGGCGACGGAGTTGAAGACCAATTGGCTCTAGGCCGCGGCAGGGTCACACAACTGTACGACGAGGGCACACCTTACGTTAGCGATCCACGCGGGCCGCTGTTCTATCCCCAGGTCTATCGTGCCAAGACGCTCGCCGAGCCCGCCTACTCCGACATACTCGAGGGAGGAGATGTCTTCGTCTTCGAACTGCTTCCGTGTGGCAAGGGTGCTCGCTACGTAGCCATCGTGCGGACCGCGTACGTCGGCGTCTACGATGGAGCCAAGAATCAGTGGGCTTTCGCGTGGGTGCCATCGGTACGGATCAAGGCCGGCACGGTGACCAGCGCGGATAAGGACTCGCTGGCCATGGCCCTGGTCACAAAGGACCGTCTTCTGTGGCGTCTGACGTGGACCGGCGACCTAACAGATCCTCCGGACGGAAGCGCGATGCCGCTTGGCTGCGATGTGCAGCGACTGGCTGCATCGCCGAGCGGCAGCGGCGATCTGCTCATCGCCGGACGCGACGGGGTATACTTGCTGCCCGATGCCGGGGCTCCGCAGCGGATCGCGGAAGGCGCGTACACCGACGCCCAATTCCTGGATCACCACTCTATCGTGGTCGCCACCGCCGATGGTCGCGTCGTCCGTTTGGATTGACAAGCCCACCTGACGCGGATATATACCGCTCGCAGGCACCCACGGGATACAGTATCCATCAAGATGCCAACGACCAATGGAGAACTCCACAAATGCCAATCCAAAACCATCCAATTCGAGCCAGTTGGCTGACGTTGGCTGTCCTCGCGGTCGCGGCGGCCACCGCTCGATGTGCCGAAACTGAAAACTCCAAACAAACGGTTCGAGACATCGGCTCGCGACGGCAACTGTTTATCGACAACTACTTGATTGCTTCCATGGAGAATCTGAAACGGAGCTTTCACGCTGCCGAAAAGCACGGTTCGCCCGTCATGGTGCCGGAGCATCCGTGGGAGGGCGTCGGCACTGCGCCTTGGCCGAGTGTCTATGTCTTCGGCGACGTCATCTGGGACGAGGAGCAGCAGATCTACAGAATGTGGTACACCACGGCCACCAAGGACCCGAAGGGCCAGCATGCGACTCTGTATGCGACTTCTGAGGACGGCATTCGTTGGCATAAGCCTCTGGACCTTGGAATCGTGGAATACGAAGGCAGCAGCGACAACAACATTCTGATTCAGAACTGCTCGGCCGAGACCGTTCTGAAAGTCGATGACGAGCCCGATCACGAGAAGAGATATCAGTTGTTCACGTACGACCGAAACGTGAATGCTTATGCCTGGCGTTTTTCCCCCGACGGCCTTCGTTGGGGAGAGCCTGTTACGGTACCGGCGTTCCGCGGCATGTATGACATGGCCAATGTCGCCTACGACGAGACCAGAAAGACGTATGCGCTGGCCATAAAGCAAAGACACTCCAACACCTACCGCCATCCCGTGCTCGGCAAACATCCTGGCGTGAATTTCCGGCGCTGGATTATGTCTACCAGCAACGATACCGCTCATTGGACGCAGCCGGTAGACATGCTGGGGGATTTCGACCAGATCGACAAGACGCTGTACATGGAAGGCGAAGGATGCGCCATGCTGAACACGTATGGAATCTCACTCTACGCCTATCACGGCGTGTATCTCGGAATTCAATGGATGTTCCGCATTTCGGATGCCGAGGGGTTTTGGAACTGTCACGGCGGACCGATGGATGGCCGCCTACTCTTTTCGCGTGAATGGACAAAACCGTGGCAGATTCCCAGTCGCAAGTTCGTTGTGCCCCGCGGGCGCAAAGGCGAATGGGATTGGGGGATGATATGCGGCATCGCCAATCGCCCGGTCAAGAACCGAACGGGAGACGAATGGTGGTACTATTACGGCGGTTGGGACGGCGGCCATGGGACGAGCAAACGAAGAGCCTCGATCGGGATAGCGAAGTTCCGCGTCGACGGATTTGCGTCGCTCGACACGTTCGGTACCGAAGGGGCTCTCCGAACACCCAACTTGAAGTTCGCCGGCACGAAGTTAAAGCTGAACATCGACGCCAGCGGAGCAGACACGACGGGCACAAAGAACTATGTTAAGGTCGAATTGATGGACGAGACTGGACAAGCCATTGAGGGCTATTCGCAGAGCGATTGTGACCCGATCCACGCCAACAGCGTCGATAACGTCGTCACTTGGAAAGACAACAGTGACGTGTCGAAACTCGCCGGGCGCGTGATAAGCGTCAAGATCCACATGAAGGGGGCGGAACTGTATGCTCTTCAGTTTGTGCATTAGCAAGTGGGGCACGATTCCATCGTGCCAGGCACGTTGGCAACGTGCCCCACGATCAGTATGCGACAATTGATGGCTTACCATTCTTCGTCTGCCTCGACAACGGGCTCCTTCTCATGGAGGCACGCCATGAAAAAAGACACCACTACGCGGCGGACCGGCAAGTCTCGCGTTGGTCGCCGCGCCTTCTTGAGCGGTCTTGCGACTGCGGCCCTTTCGTTACCTTACTATGTACCTCGGCGAGCACGAGGAGCTGCTGGCCGCCCCGGCGCGAACGATCGTTTGCGAATCGGCGTGATCGGCGCGGGTATTCGCGGCAAATACCTCATCTCGAACTTGCCGCCCGAGGGCCAGGTGGTGGCCGTCTGCGACTGCTACTTGCCGCGAGTGGAGGATACCCTCCAGGCGAAAGGCCGCTTTCGACGACTGTTGACGCAGTTCCGCAATGGAGACGCTCGTTCCTGCAGGGCTCACCAGAACTACCGTAGAATGCTCGATCAGGAAAAGCTTGATGCGGTAATCATCGCCACGCCCGACCATCATCACGTCTTGGCGGCGATGCTGGCGTTGCGGGCGGGATTGGATGTGTATGTCGAAAAGGCGCTGTCGCTTACGATCGCAGAAGGTCGCAAACTGGTCCATGCGGTCAAGCATTCGGGCCGCGTCTGCCAAGTGGGAAGCCAAAACCGATCCATACCGATCAATCAATTCGGTTGCGAACTCATACGCACCGGCGGCATCGGAAAGGTGTCGTTGATCGAATTGTCCGACTATCCGGGACCAATGGTCTACGACCACCTGCCTACGGAGCCCGTTCCAGACGGTCTCGACTGGGAACTCTTCTGTGGGCCGACGTCGCTTCGACCGCACAACCGCAAACTGTGGGTCAAAGACGAATTCAAAATCGACGGCCGGTCGTGGCGCGGTTGGGATCTGTGGCGCAGCTACTCCGGCCATCTGATGACGAACTGGGGCGCACACAGCGTCGACATGGTTCAACTGGCCTTGGGCACCGACGGCACCGGGCCCGTCGAAGTGTGGCCGCTTGTGGATGGGCACACGGGCGAGATGCGGTTTTGCCCAGTGGCGGTTCGCTACGAGAGTGGCGTCGAGGTCCGATTTGTCTTTCCCTGGGCCAACAAACAGCCATGGGAATTTCACGGCGAAAAGGGCAAGATGATCATGAGCCGCAACATGCTACGCACGGAGCCGGCCGATTTGGCCGCCGACGCCCCGGCGCCCATCCGGACCGGCCCCGACTGGCAGGGGAACAGCAGCGATGTGGTGCCACATCTGCAGAACTGGATCGACTGCATCAAGAGTCGCGCTACGCCGAACGCTCCGGTCGAAGTGGGCCACCGTTCGGTGACCATTTGCCATTTGGCTAACATCGCTCGCGAGTTGCGCCGCAAGATCCGCTGGGACGCGAACACGGAGACCTTCCCCGGCGACGACGAAGCGAACGCCTTACTGGACCGACCACGGCGAAAGGGATACGAACTACCGGAGATCGGCTAATCGAAGAATGGTCCAATGAATTGCCGTTCATCGCCAAGTACTTTGAGCCCGTCGCGCCAGCGAGTGAGTTCGCCGACTACTGTTTCATTTGCGTTTCTTGAGCTGCGACTTTGCCGCCTAGTTCGTCGCAGGGCGTTTACGGGCAGTAATCCCGAAGGGATGGTTCTATGTCAGCCCAGGGTGGAGCGATGTGAGTCTGCGAACGTCGCGCAACCCTGGGAATTGAGATCACACAGAACCCAAAGCCCCAGCGGGGCGGCCCTAACCACCGGCTTCATTCGTGCTTAGGGCCACCCCTTCGGGGTTCAGGTGTCAATCGTCCTCCGCACCCAGGGTTGCGCGACGCTCGTTTCCCTCGCGCCGCTTCACCCTGGGCTGACATAGGAACGCCCCGTTGGGGCTGGTTCGTGAGCGTGGCCGTTCATTTGCGGAATCTCACGACGGCTTCCGAGAGCATGAACCATCGCTGGTCCCACTTGGCGACACTCTGTGGATCGCCGACGTTGATGATCTCCAATTTGTTCTTACCCTTTCGCAGTATGTTCGGCGGCACTTGGAACGACTGGCGCGACCAGTTCCACTTGACCATTTGAATGGGGCCTTCGAAGACCTTGGTTCCGTTCAGCTCGATGCGGATCTCCGCGGCCGGCACGTCATGGTCACAATCCTGGCCTTCCAACTCCAGTACGGCGGCACCGTCGCCGGGCAACTCGTCCAACTCAAACTCGGCCTCCATGCGATGGCTGCGGTTGGCCGGATTGTCGCCAATATAGACGGCCACACCGATCTTCATGGGGCAGGCGTGAGCGTGGCCCGAGTAAGGGCGAGGGCCGTAACCGGCGAACATGAACGTCGTAGCGGACAGACGTACGCCTCCGGCTATTTTCTCCGCCTGTGGCCGCGGGAAATCCTGCCGCTTGATCCAGGCTTCGACCGCAGCCAAAACGCCTTTCTGTGTCGAGTCTGCATGAATACCGACCCGGTGGATTTCACGTGCGAACTCGATTCGGTCCTGCGGCGAGTCGCCTGCCAGCAAGGCCAGGCGACCCAGTTGAGTCTCAAGCGTCTTCTTCGCCTTTGCATCCATACTGTCGGAGACCGGATGCTCGATCCAGTCCATGATGAACATCTGTTGTTCCGCGTCGACTTCCTTTTTCAGTCGCGGGTCGTTGGCGAGTGCCGTATGGGCCGTTGCGAAACAGACCAATGCACGCTCACAGAATTCTGCCGAGTAGAACCCTTCGGGATAGGTCCCTTCGAGACCTTTACGCCCCTTCAGCGTCTCGTGGTAGCGCCGTTGACAGAGTTCCAAGTAGTCGCAGATTGCAGGTCCGGCCGGGCCGTAGTAGTGCGTGGCGAACTCGCGACCTAAAGTCAGGGCATCCTGTTGAGGGTTCCACATTAACCGAGCATAGACGTGCTCCCAAACCGGCTTGAAGTTGGCGGGCGAGCCGAAGCTGAAAATCACCCCGCGGATGCCTCGCTTCTGATAGTAACGGATCTTCGATGCCATGTTGTCCAACGTGGCTGGGTTGTAGACGCCTCCTTGGTACTCGCATACGGTCAACTGCTCGGGCGCTATGGCCAGCCAGCCGTCCAGCTTGGCGATGGATCCTCGCATGCCTTTGTGCCCGGCCGCCATGCAGTGATCGAAGAAGCGCAGACTGCCCAGGCTGGTCGAGGCGCACATCCATACGTTCGTCGCCGGACGGATCTCCGGCGGGGCCGCATCCGAGCCCCCGTAGGCGAATGTGATGATTGTCTTGTCCGGATACTTGCGCCCGATTGCTTGGGCCACCGCGTTGACCCACGTCAGCAGACGCGTCGCGTTCTTGCCCAGTTCCGGATCGAGCTTCTGGCAGTGCGGGCAGTGGCACCAAAGGCCCGTATCGCCGTAAGTGATCGGGAAAAACGTCTTGTCCGGCTGCATCTCGACCCACTTCAACGCTCGCTCGACGGACACCTTGACCATGGCTTGGTTCGACAAGCACAGCGGCGTGCGATGGTAGGTGAAATCGTCCTTTGCGATCCGGCTGCCGTCGGCCTGCATCGCAAAGAACTCGGGGTGTTGGTCGTGGTAGAGGTCTTTGGGAACCAGGTATCCGGCGCTGTGGTCGATCCAGAGGTCGGTTTTCTTGAAGATCTCCGCGTCGGCGGCTTGGCGGGCGTCGGCCCACTGGTCGCGCGTGCCGTAGTTGCGGTACGCAAAGGCAGGTCGCTCGCTGAGATTCAGCGCCGGAATGACTTTCGTCTTCGGCTCGGTCACCACGCGTTTGCGCCCATATTGACGCACGCCCAGCTTTTCCAGCAGCGCGGTCACTGCATACTGAGTGCAGTAGGCGTTAGCACCAGCGATGGCAATACTGCCGCCGCGCGTCTTAATGACAAAGCCGCCGGGCCTGACCGCGTCCAGGTCCTGCTCGGTGATGATGCCGGACCGCAAGGCCGCCTTCTTGCCCAAGACGATCGCATTGCTGGCCGGATCTTCGATCGTGGCAAGCGATACCCCATACAGGGCTCGCATGCCACCGGCAAGTTGACCCAATGACCGCTTCTCCACCGCAGAGAGCGGCGAGCCGACGATGATGCCCTCCAGCTTCGTGGCATCGACGGCCGGTTCCGCAGCTTTCCCGTCCCGTGTCCCAAACGCGGAGACTGCGCATACAACACAGGCAAACAGGCATCCGTACACCCACCTTGATTGTCTCGACATTCTCTCACAATGCATGATCTGCTCCCACTGATTCAATGATTCACCAACGGGTGGGCGTATGCGCCATCGTCGCCGGAGTCCCGCATATTCTACCATCCGCTCAGCACCTGCAACACTTGCGAAGCCAAGTGCGCCAAGTACGGCCGATCCTTGACCGTTACGTCGGTGGCGCGATACACTCGCCGGAGCGTGGGGCAGAGAGTTCTTATCACTTCTCGGATTCCGTACTGATGCCAACCAATTATGAAACTCGTCGCGGGATCAAGTTCAGTCTCAAGACATTCCTGATCGTCTTGATCGCCGTGGGCGTTGGAGCCGGCGTGATGGGGCGCCTGTCCCTCCGGCATCCGGAGATCTTTCTTGGTGTGCTTTCGCTGCTGTCGACTGCCGTGCCGTTTCTCCTGGCGATCGTCACCATCCTCTGGATCGGGTTCCGCCAAAAACCGGCTTGGTCCACGCCAATTTGCGGAGAATGCATGGGCCAGTTGCGCGAGAGGAAGCCGGATCGCCTGACGAACTGCCCGGAATGTGGTGCGGACCTGACGGACCCGAAAGCGGTGCTGTACGTGCGTGTTCAAGGCCGCCGGTGGGGGCTGGTTGTGTGGGGCGGCTTGCTGCTGGTGACGCCGGTGCTCGGAATCGGCGCCCTGTTTGTGGCGCAACACTTCATCGGCCCCTCGCCAAGCAACCTTCGTGGAGTAAGCACAAAGGAGTTGATCCAGCAACGATTGCCCAAGCGGATCGACGAGCCTTGGGTATGGCGCGAGTTGGAGAACCGCCTTACCGCCGGCAAGTTGTCTCAGAAAGAAGTCGATGAAGCGGTTCAGCAACTGATTGCGCACATGAAGACGACTCGGCCGCAGGGCTGGGACAGGCCGTTGAATTGGCAGGATGATTTTCTCAAGTCGGCAAACCAGGCCAAGAAGATATCCGATCCGGTCCTGTTCGCGTTGTGTGACGCCTTTTACGGCCCGAAGCCGGTGGTCGAGCCACTGCCGCGTATTCGAGAAGGCCAGCAAGGTTTTGAGATCGAGGTCAAGTACGGCAGCACATGGAGCGGCCATTCCGGCCTTGGCGTGGAGTTGCTCTGGGAGGTCACCCAAGTACTGCTCGACGGCAAACCTATTGACGTCCGACAGAACCACAAGCATGGCGAGCGATGGTCGGGCCACTACGACGGCAGCCTGGCAGCCGGAGACTACGAAGTCACCGTCGAGATCCAGTGCGCGTATGTCGACCAGGGCAAGTTGGTCGGACTCAACGCACACGATCTGCCCGCGAAGCGTTGGCCCAAGGCCCGCAAACAATGGAAGAAGACTGCCTCGGCTCCCTTGAAGGTCTACACCAAAGACGTGCAGATCGTCCCGCTCAACAAGGACGCCAGACGCGACCCGAACACCACCGGCGGCATCGAGGTCAATCGTTTTGTCGTCCAGGCCGACCGCGACGACAGCAAGAAGCTGATCGTGAAGACCAATTTCACCTCCGGGCTTACCATCCCGCTCAGTTGCGATGTCGAAGCGGTGTTCCATGACCAAAGAGTCGACCTTGGCCGCATGTGGGTGGTGAAGACCGAGAACAGCACCCGCAGCAGCGGCAGCCAGTTACAGAAACGCATCGACACGCTCGCTCCATCGGTCAAATACGCCGACATTATCCTCACGCCCAACCCCAGCCACATCGAGCACCGCCCTGAGGTCTCCGAGATCTGGGGCGAGAAGATCATCCTTCGCGCCATCCCAGTCGAGCGACTGGACCTGGAGGCCGGCCAAGGGGCCGAAGGACCGTGAGACATTAGTGGCTCGTGAGCTTACGGTGCCGACCGATGGTAAGCATGACAGACGATCCAGAGTCCACCGAGCGATCACGATATCACTTCAGCCTTCGCGGGCTTTTCGTGTTCGTTTTCGGTTGCGCCGTTGGCTTGTCGGTTGCCAACTTGGAAGAGCCAACCTGGGACCATGGCCTTCTTGCCGCCGTCGCCACATGGTGTGTCTTTGGACTACTGCGTCAATGTCGAGATCTGTGGCATGCGCGCAGACGGATCAATCCCGGTCAGGTCGAGGAGCGTTGGGGATGGCGGATGGCCCTGTCGTGGCGGGTCGGCGTAATCGGCGTTTTCGTCCTGCTGTACATTGCGGAGTATTTGGCTGCGTTCGTCTGGCTGGAGACGGAGGACGAGTTTTCGTACCCAACGGGAGCATGCATGCGCGAGACAACACTGGTCTTGTGCCTCCTGATTCTTGTGTACGGCCCTTCGCGTCGCCTTTCGGCGCTGTCCAGAAGGCCATACGTTTCCAGGCTATGCAACGCCTTGGCGTGGACCGGCCTGGGGGTGGCATGTCTCTGGATCTGTATTGAAAAGACTCTCATTCCGTTCCTTGTGCACGCCGCAATACAGGGAATCCGCGGCGCACTGCCGCTGCGTTTCTTTGATGGCTCGCCGAATCCCGATGCGTATATCGACATCCGCCCCGCGGTCGATCGTCTTTGGTGGGCCTCGGTAATTGTGGCGAGCTTCCTTCCCGTGAACGTTCTGCTCCTTTGCCAACTGGCCCGCCACTGGAAGCGTGGGAGGTTCCGTCGCACACTCGTTTCCCTGGGCCTGTGCCTCGGACTGGGCGTTGCCGCTGCCTACGTCGTGTGGATCTATGCTGCCGTGTTTCCGAGGATTTCTCCCGAAATGGCCGCAAATTCGCTCGGCGGAAGCTGGGATCGGTGGCTCTTTGCATCCATCGTGCTAGTCATATTCACAACCGCGTGCACCTTCCGCTTTCTCTCCTCCGACGGTAACCGCAGACCCGTTTTCACTTCTGAATGGAAAGACAACGAACGGCGTTACTACCAGCAGCATCGCGGACTGTTGGGGCTGCTGTGCGTAGCCTGTGTCGCAACGCTTATTCGGCAAACCGTCGCCAGTTATTCGGCCCCTTTTGTCTCCTTTACCCCAATCGAGCAATTCGTCGTTGCGTTGGGCACTTTGTTCACCGCCAACCCGACAGCCATTCTTCTGTTGGCGGTCTTGCTGGCTAGCCTGCGTGGACTGTTTCAGAGACGCAGTGCAGGAATGAGTACTACCGAAACAGGCCCCTTTACATCTTCGCCAAAACACTTTGCTGCCGTCTGGTTGGCCACATTGGCGACGATCGCGACAGGAATTCCAACGCTGTACTGGTTTGGCTTTGCCATATGGCTTGTCGCGGGATAGTCGCTTCTGTCGCATACGCGGCGTTGGTAGAATGGTTTGCTGAGCACTGTTCGAGAAATGGGTGTCCGATTTGAGTGTAGCCGGAGTCGCAAGACTTCGGGAATCGCCGCTTCCGCCCGAAGTGTTGCCACTTCGGCTACGACAGCTACTGCTCAGACAATTTTAAGTGGCAACGGCGTCGACAACTTGATGTCCCAACAAGAGAGGATAATAACAAGATGAACGTGTTCCGTTTTGCGGCTGTCGGCTTGTTTCTACTTGTGTTGACGTTCGGCGACCGGGTCGTGGCCGAGGACGGCAAACGCCTGCGATTGGTGTTCATCACCACGTGTGTCGAAGCCAAGTTCTTCGAGCCCGTCGTCAAGGGCATGCGCGATGCTGCCGAGAAGATGAACGTCCAATGTGACTTCATCGGCACGAAAGGTGTGGACGTCCAGACGCAGGCTGCCATGGTCCGCAAGGCCGCGGCGGACGGCTACGACGGGATCGCGTTGAATATCATCCATCCCACGGCATTCGACGAGGTGGTCAAGGAGACGATCGACAAAGGCGTACCTGTGGTGGTGTTCAACACCGACGATGCCGATACGCCAAACGCGCGCCTGAGCGCCGTCAATCAGCGACTGTACGATGCCGGCCGCAGGCTGGCCGAACATGTCTCCTCACACGTTCCCGACGGCAGCCACATTTTGATGACCATGCACGACGAAGGGGTATCCTCCTTGGAAGACCGACTACGCGGCGAGCAGGACATACTGAAGAAGAAGAACGTGCGGTGGACCGTCGTCATCACCGGCAACGACGCGGAGAAAGGCGCTGAAGTCGTCCGCGAAACGCTGCGCAAACATCCGGATATCCGCATCATCCTCGGGACAGGCCAGGCGGATACCGAGGCGGCCGGACGGGTTATCAAGAAACACTTCGACGGCAAGGGCTACTGGTCGGCCGGGTTCGACCTGTCGCCGACGACACTACGAATGATCAAGGAAGGTCACATCCGCTCGACGGTCGATCAGCAGCCCTACATCCAGGGTTTCTATCCGGTTGTGCAACTGGCGCTCTACCTGCGCTACGGAATCATGCCCTCGGACATCGACGCCGGAGCGACGATCATCGACCGCTCGAACGTCGACCAAGCGATCGAATTGACAGAACAGAAGTACCGCTGACGCATCGGGTGCAGGTGTCTTCTGGGGTTTCGCGTCTGGTTTTGAACATCGTTCGACGGGGGCGAGCACCGTCGTGACGAGCGGTCGTCGTTTTCACTTTGAATTCCTTCGACAGCGTGAACGGTTTCATTCTCGACACTTCTTTGATCGCAGCTACATCTCTGGGTACAAGTCGAGTGCCAAACGGCGGAAGTCTCGAACACGGTGGAACGTACACAGATCGGCGTCATGTTGATCCCGGCCTTCGCGAGAAGTGCGCGAAAGGACCAGCAGATCTTCGCCGTCGATCAGAAGGCTGGCATACATGAAGGACTGACGAAGTCTTGGCGCCATGGCGATGCAGCCCGCCTGGAACCAATTCAAAGCGTCCATGCTGTACATCAGCATCAGGATCCGTCGCTCGTTGCCGCCGGTGCCCGTGAATTCGCGACGCTTGTGTCTTTGCGGCGAGCGTGCAAGATCTTTTTCGGAGCGGCGAGCGTGCGGTGAGTTGATGGGTCAGCGTGCGGTTTGAGCGAGGGCGGTAGTGTGGGCGAGCGTGCGGTGAGTTGATGGGTCAGCGTGCGGTTTGAGC
>JADHUC010000404.1 GCA_016784735.1 Pirellulaceae bacterium
ACCGACGGTGTTCCATATTGGGATACTGGGGCGCCGGGTCTGGCCGAACTTGGCGATTACCAGAACCGCCCGGCTGATCCCTTCAACGATCACGAACCCGTAGACAGTTCGGCCGCCGCCATCGCCGCGCAGGGACTGCTTCGATTGGGGAGATATCTGCAAGCAGCCGGGGATACAGATAACGGCGCCCGTTATTGGCAGGCAGGTCTGACGGTGTTGCGCACTCTGCTGGATGAACCGTACGTGAGCGTCGATCCAAACCACGAGGGCCTATTGCTGCATGCAGTGTATCACCGGCCGCGAGGATGGGACCACGTCCCGGAAGGTGCCAAGACGCCTCGCGGCGAATCCTGCATGTGGGGCGATTATCACCTGCGCGAAGTGGCCTTGTATGCCCATCGAGTGATCCGCCACGAGCCCCACTACACTTTTTTTGCCCCGTAGAGGGTATGGTCAGTTTGCTGCAAGCTTCGCGTCAAGCGCCCTTCAGCGTTCTTTCGCAGGCGTCAGGCCAGAAGAGCGGAACTGAAGGCGCCGGATGAGACGCTTCAACACGATTCCGGTTGTGCTCACGGTCTTGTTCGATGTTCGCTTGTGTATCTCCGTTGGTCCCAAAGTCTGTCTAGTTGTTCCGTCTGTATCGTTTGTACTTGTCTAATTTCTAAGATTCTACGTGAAATACCTGCAACGTCTTCATCTGCATAACATTGCGTCTCAACAATGGTAATTGATTTTGTATCATATTGCCTGGGAATTTCAGCTAATGCTGGAGCGATCATAGCTTGCGAGAGCCAGAACTAACACATCAAGACGCTCGGCGAGATGCGACGCATTTCGACCTGCGGGCGCAGCCCGGGATGACAGCGGTCGGAATGCTCGACAGCCGTGCGGCGGAGAGTCCCAATCGGCGTGCGTACCTGTACCTGCTTGACGGCGAGCATCTGGAGCGATCAGTAACCTACAGCGAGTTGGACCAAAGGGCCCGATCCATCGGCGGCCGCTTGCAGTCGATGGGCCTGCGGGGCGAACGGGTCTTGCTCGCTTGCGGTCACGGGATCGACTTCCTTTCCGCACTATTCGGCTGTTTTTACGCGGGCGTCATCGCGGTGCCGGTTGAAGCACCCTTGCGGCCGCGACGCGCCTCTCGGTTGCGGAGAATCGCGATCGATTCGGGCGCTCGCATCCTGTTGGCCAGCGGTGCGGAGATGACGCGTTCGCGAGCCGCCGTTTTGGCCAATCTGACGGATGTCGATCTTGACTGGATCGATGTCGAAACCGCCAACCGGTCCAGCGACGATGACTGCGATTTCGTGCCGGTCCATGCCGGCGACATCGCCTACTTGCAATACACGTCGGGCTCGACCGGGACGCCGCGCGGCGTGGCGATCTCGCACGAGAACCTACTCAGCAACTTGGCTCATATCGATTTCGGAGTGGAGCAGACAGCCGAAAGCGTCTCGGTGCAGTGGTTGCCCCTGCACCACGACATGGGTCTCGTCAACGCGCTCTATGCGACGTATGTGGGGTTCCCTTGCGTCATGTTCGCGCCCGGGCAGTTCGTTCAGCGGCCGCTACGTTGGTTAGAGGCCATCTCGCGGTATCGCGCCACCTACAGCGGTGGACCGAACTTCGCCTATAAATTCTGCTCGCAGCAAGGCGAGATTTCCAACATCTCTGGACTCGACCTGAGTCGCTGGCAGGTCGCGTTTTGCGGCGCAGAATTCGTCCGCGCAGAGACCTTGGCCCAATTTCACAAGTGCTTCGCCTCGGTTGGCTTTCGCGAAGAGGCGTTGTACCCCTGTTATGGACTGGCCGAATTCACTGTCGCCGTCACCGGCGGCAGAACCGACCGACCGCCGGTGGTCCGACACATCGCAACCGACGCGCTGCGTCGTGGGATCGCTCGGTACTGCGACACCCATGATCCCAGATCCACGATCAGTATCGTGGGCTGCGGTAACGCGTTGCCGGAACATTCCGTCTCGATCGTCGACCCGGGCACGCGCAAACCGCTCGATGATATGCGAGTGGGCGAAATCTGGGCCGCGGGCGCGAGTCGCGGACAAGGCTATTTTGGCCGGCGAGAAGAGACCGAAGCGGTGTTCCACGCGCGGCTCGATTCGGGCAAGGGCCCCTTCTTGCGCACCGGCGATCTTGGATTCTTAGACAAAGGCGAACTGTTCGTGACCGGCCGGGCAAACGATCTGATCGTGATCTGCGGACGGAAGTACTACCCGGACGATATCGAGTGGATCGTCGAAACAGCCCATCCGAATTTGCTGGCGGGCGGCTGCGCGGCCTTTTCTGCCGAAGAGCACATCGACGAGAAACTAATCGTCGTGGCTGAACTGGTACGCACGGCGCTGCGGAACGGCGATCACGCTCAAGTGGTTTCCGCCATTCGACACGCACTGTTGAACCGCCGTGAACTCGACGTGGCGCATGTGGTCCTGGTCCGACCGGGCGGCGTTCCCCGTTCCCCCAACGGCAAGATTCAACGCGGCGCTTGCCGGCACAATTATCTCGCTCAGACCCTACCACGCGTCACGTCCGCGCCACCGCAGCGACAATAACAACCAGCCACAGGTCGCGGTAGATTGCACGAAATTGACTGGTTATGCGCACGTGCTCGGTTCAAGAATTCGAGGCATTTCACTCCGCTAGCCCCGTTAGCCCAAAGGACATTCCTGCAGGAATCTGAGCAATACCTACTCAGCGGCGGCTCAGCGTTGATCGCCGCGAGCGCCCACGACAATCTGTCCGACGATCAGCCAGATGGCGATGAACACCATTCCCAAAGCGGGTTGAAGCCAGTTGATAGGCATGGAGACCCCTCATTGTCGAAAACGTGGCCCGTGTCCTCCATGCGAGAACGTGCCTTCCGTGGGTGGAGAGCCGACGCACGAATCGGGCCCACCGTGTGGAACTGGACTTGATTCATGTGTCGGCTTTCGTGAATATCGGCCGGCAAATCGGCTGTATTGACGTTCTCTGCTTCGCCTCGTCCGACGCCGTTAATCGTCAGCCAAGACATAACTTGCGAAAACGTCCCGTTTCCACATGCGCGATTCTGACGGTAGAATGGCATGATCCGACCCCGTAGGGAGCAACCGCCACCCCCCTCATGAAAACGTCCTTTAGCGAACACGTTGCCCGATTTCTTGTCGCTTGGCGCTGGACATTACTGATTGTCGGCGTTGTGCTTTCCGTGTGTTTTTTCCTGCCGGCCCGTTCCCTGGATTTCGATCGTTCGATCGAAAACATGTTCGCGCCCGATGATCCTCTGCTGCCGCCGTACCAACGCCTGAAACGAGCGTTCGGGGGCAACGAAATCGTACTGGCTGTGTACACAGACCCAGATCTGATGAGCGAAGACGGCCGCGGGATCGAACGTCTGTCCGAACTGAGTTCCGAGTTGAAGGACATGGAAGGCGTTCATGACGTGCTGAGCCTGGCGGAACTCGATGCAAGCATCAGGAAACTCAAGACACTTGAGAAGGCCAGGGATGCGGTCGAGGATCCGTTTTCCGCCGCCAAGAACCTGTTCGGTGGTCTCCTGGGGTCGGGTGCCAAGGAGAGTCCGCCGCCTAAGCCCGAACCGGAAGGGATCGTCGATCCTGAAAGCCAAACCGCGCGACAGTTCCTCGATATCTTCGAAGGATACACGCACGGGCGTGATCCAGAAACAGACGAGGTAGTCACGGCCGCCGTGGTGTGCATGCTAAGGCCCGAGGCCGAGGCAGACGTCTCTCGGCAAGACACGATCGACGATTTGCGCGACTTGGTCAACCCCCTGCGGAACGGTCAGATTGCCGGCGAACCCGCCATGGTTGTCGACGGCTATCGCTACATAGAACAAGACGCCAAGCGCCTAGGTTGGGCATCCACGCTGCTCATGGGGCTGACCATCATCATCTGCTTCCGCAGTCTGCGCTGGGTGTTGATCGCCGTGGGCGTCGTCCAGATCGGATTGATGGCAACAAAGGCCGTGCTGTTCTGGTCTGGTATGCAGTTGAGTATGGTCAGTTCGATGCTCACCGCGATCGTCACGGTCGTTGGCGTCGCCACGGTAGTCCACGTGATCGTGCGATTCCGTGGAGCTCGAGCCGAGGGATTGTCGCCGCGCGATAGTCTGGTACGGACTGCCACTCTTCTGGCCGTCCCTGTGTTTTGGGCGTGCACGACCGACGCGGTTGGTTTCGCTTCGCTGATGGTCGCCCGCGTCGGGCCGGTCCAGGATTTTGGCCTGATGATGGCGACCGGCTGCCTGATGGTATTGGTCAGTGTGGTCTTGTTGGCACCCGGTCTGAGCCTTGCGGGCTGGCACCCGTCCGGCGCCGTGCGGCGATGGGGCGAACGCCTGCTCGATTCTGGATTGGCCAGCTCGCTCCACCGGATCGAGCGACGGCCTAAGATAATCGTGGCCGTAGCGGCGGTCGTATGCATTGCCACTGCCGCGGGGGCGTACCGCCTGCAAGTGGAAACCGACTTCACCAAGAATTTCCGCGCCGGCAGCCCGATTGTCCGGGCGTACAAAACGGTGGAAACAGAGCTGGGAGGTGCCGGCGTCTGGGACGTCGTCGTACCGGCCCCCGAAACATTGGAGCGTGAGTACATCAAACGAGTCGAGCGGCTGGAACGTCGTTTGCGCGACGAGGTCACTGTGACGGACGAAGACGGAACAAAACGTCCAGCGTTGCAGACGTTGAGCCTGGCCGACGTGACATCCGGCCCGCTGAGTGACTTGCCACTGCCGTTGGCGATCGACTCGATGCAGACTTCTATGCCGGTGTTCACGGCCGCGTTGCTTGGCAAAGACCCCGATTCGCCCAAAGATTACTACTACCGCATCATGCTGCGTGCTGACGAACGTCAACCTGCCGAGCAGAAACGCCGTCTGATCGACGAAGTGACCAGAATCAGCCGCGAAGAATTCAAAGAGGCGGAGGTCACCGGGTCCTTTGTCTTGCTGACGAATCTGATCGCCAGCGTCATACGCGATCAATGGCTTGCCTTTTGCGTTGCACTCGCAGGAATCGGCGTGACCATGCTGCTAGCATTTGGGCGACCGGTGTACGCAGTGATTGCGTTGGTGCCGAATGCTCTGCCGATCCTCATGGTGACCGGCCTGATGGGGTGGATCGGGCTGAAGATCAACATGGGCGCTGCGATGATCGCCGCCGTTTCCGTGGGCCTGTCGGTCGACAGTTCGATCCACTACATCAGTTTCTTCCGCCGCGCCCGTGCCGCGGGAAAAACCGTGCGCGACGCCTTGACCGAAGTCCAGCAGTCCGTCGGACGAGCAATGATCTTTTCGACGCTGGCGTTGATCGTCGGTTTTTCCGTGCTCTGCATCAGCGAGTTTGTACCAACCATCTACTTCGGATCCCTAGTCGCCCTTTCCATGCTCGGCGGCCTGGCCGGCAACCTAATAATCCTGCCGCTGCTCCTCCGCCTGGTGTCCCGAGACTGATGCCATGTAGATGTGTAGATGCAGGCCACCGGCAAAGTCAATGTGTTTGTCTTCCCTGTCCTATCTTCTCGATTCTACCTGCCTTCAGCAATGTGTACTGCCCGCGGAGACTGTAGTTCTGGTTTTCCTGTGCCGACCTTTCTAATGCGTTGTCTGCATGTTGTCCTTACAGGTTCTGGAAATGCGGTTTCGACGAAACGACGGGGGCGATCAGCGGCGTCGCCGCGCGCTTATCGAAGAGAATCTCGGTGATACGGGCCTGGATCTTGCGGCTTCCGGGCCGTCGGACGCCAATTCGGCGTGCAGCCCTACCGAGCAACTTCTCCCGTCCTACACGGACGCGGCGCTGGCCGACCGGCGGTCGCCTATCACTACTGTGATACCGCGACGGCGATGGACGTTGATCGTGCTGCTCCTGTCCGGTTTCGCTACGATCGCCGGCATCGAAGCCGTCTACGGCCAACTTCACCTTCTGCCGCGTGAAATGTGGGCCAGCGGTTTTTCGGCGGTTGATGTGCAGGCTCCTGGAGGGCTGGCCGCATGGTTCTGTTCGCTGATGCTGGCAGTGGCGGCGCTTCAGGGCTTCCAGATCTATCGACTCCGACGGCACAAGACCGATGACTACCGCGGGCGATATCGTGTGTGGCTTTGGATGCCGTTGGTGCTGTTTCTCATGGCGACCAGCGTTGCGACTCATATCCATCACGATCTGGCGAATCTCGTGAACCGTCTGGCAAACGTAACGGCGCCGACGGAAACCGGGCTGCTCTGGCCGTTGGCATACTGCGCCCTCTGGACGCTTGTCAGTCTGCGGCTGGCCTTCGAGGTGCGCAAGAGCCGCGCTTCTCTGGTTTCCCTGACGGTGGCCACCTGCTGCTACTTCGCTGGTGCCCTCACGCTGCTGCTTGCCGAGCGTGCGGTGAGCGTGATGGGCGAAATTTCATTCGTGATGGCCACAACGACGATCGCAATGTCGGGCCACTTGGCGACGTTCCTCACGATGGGCATTTATGGGCGACACGTGTACTTGGATTCTCAAGGGATACTACCGGTCCGTGCGACAAAAGCTAAACGGGAGAGACCTCGAAAGACGCGGACCGACGAACCTTGCATTGATGAAGAGGACGCCGCCTCGAAGGATTCCTCGGGCAAGCGAGTGCGGCCAAAGGTACTCAGCGTTCGGGCCAGGGGTGAAGGCTCCGAAAACAGTGATTCGTCGCGTCACACGACCGCGAACGACACTTCACAGGCTGAAGACCGCAAGTCGACAGTCGAGGCGAGCCCTCAACTCATGGTGGGATCTGACATCGAACCTCAGAGTCTCTCTGACGAAGACGGCGGCAACCGCAAACTGAGCAAAGCGGAACGCCGTCGGTTGCGCAAGCTGAAACGGCGCGAACAGAGACGCCAAGCCGCGTGAGCCACTGCGGAGATCCCAGATTCCTTCTCTGCCCCCTTTATAGACTTAGGCTGAGACAGTCAAATCATAGATTCTTGGCCCTGCGCCAGGTTTTGCGTTCATCTCGCGGAGCGAGACGGCCACACTGGTTGCGGCCTCTCGGTCTTGGGAAGACTCCGATGAAGGGCAATTATGGTCCGCACGCGTTTTGCACCGAGTCCTACTGGCTATTTGCACATCGGTGGCGTCCGAACAGCTCTGTTCAACTGGCTGTTCGCTCGACGGCACGGTGGGCAGTTTGTCTTGCGCATTGACGACACGGACCGGGAGCGCAACGTCCACGAGGCTCTGCAGCCCATCCTGGACGGCTTTCGCTGGCTGGAAATCGACTGGGACGAGGGGCCCGACGTTGGTGGTCCGCATGCACCTTACTTTCAATCGCAGAGGTCAGAGCGTCACAAAGCCGCAGCACAGCGGTTGCTTGACGCCGGCTTGGCCTACCGCGACTACGCGAGCCCGGACGAGATCAAGGCGGAACGCGAAGCAGCCGAACGCGAAAAACGGCCGTTTGTCTACAGCCGTAAATGGATGGCTGAGACGGACGAACAGGCCAAGCAGTACGAAGCGGAAGGCCGTCAGCCCGTCGTCCGCCTAAAGATGCCACGCGACGGCAAATGCTGCTTTCACGATTTGGTACGCGGCGACGTGGAATTCGAGTGGGCGGCCGAGCAGGACCATGTCATCCAACGGACCGATGGTTCGTGTCTTTACCACTTGGCCAGCGTGGTTGACGATCACGACTTCGAGATCACCCACGTGATCCGCGCGGTGGAACACCTCTCGAACACCCCTCGGCAGATCTTTATCGCGCAAGGACTCGGCTACGCATTGCCTGAGTACGCCCATCTGCCTTACGTTGCCGAGCCAGGCAGTTCGAACAAACTGAGCAAGCGCAAGCTGGACAAATACCTCAAGAATCCCGACTTCAAAAAGCTGCACGATCAAGGCACGCGGATCACCCAGGCGATCGGCCTCGCGTTACCCGCGGACACGTTCAATCCCGTGATCGTGGACTTCTATCGCGAAATCGGTTACCTTCCCGAGACGCTGGTCAACTACCTGTTGCTGCTGGGCTGGTCGTTGGACGATCGGACCGAGGATTTCACGCGTGAAGAGATGATTCAGCATTTTTCGTTGGAGCGTGTGAACAAGGCCCCGGCCAGCTTCGATCCCTCGAAATTGCAGGCGTTTCAGGATCGACGCATGCGAGAGGTGCCGATCGACCAGAAGTCTCAATTGGTGCTTCCGTACCTCGAACGGGCTGGCATGGTGCCGTCGCCACCACCGCCCGGTTTCAATGAGAAGCTCGGGGAAATCCTGACCGCCGCGGGCGACCGCCTGAAGATCGCAGGCGACATCCTCGACTGCGCGGACTTTTTCACGGCTGACGACCAGTTGCCCTATGAGGACAAGGCTTTTCAAAAGCGACTGCGAAAGCCGGCGGACGCGGCGGGATTGTTGTGTAAGTTCCGCAGCCGCCTGGAAACCGTCGAGCCGTTTGACGCGGAAACCTTGGACGAGCTGCTACATGATTTTGTTGAGACGGAAGGCATCAAGATAGGTCAAATTATTCATGCCGTCCGCGTAGCCGTGACCGGCAAGACGGTCGGTTTTGGGGTGTTCGAAACGCTGGCGATTCTGAGACGTGAAAGCTGCTTGGCACGCATCGACCGCGCGTTGTCCCTTTTGGAAGAGTAATCCACGGAGAGGGCCACATGACTCAAGACGACAATACACCCGCAGGCGGTGAACAAGCCGCTCGTTCGCTGCATTTCATCGAGCAGATCGTCGAGGAAGATCTGAAAACGGGCAAGTACGACGGTCGCGTTCATACGCGTTTTCCGCCAGAACCGAACGGCTACTTGCACATCGGCCACGCCAAGTCGATCTGTCTGAATTTCGGCTTGGCGGCCAAGTACGGCGGGCTGTGTAACCTGCGGTTCGACGACACAAATCCGTCGAAAGAGGAATTGGAGTACGTCGAGTCGATCAAAGAAGACGTGCGTTGGCTGGGTTTCGATTGGGCTGAACGTGAATACTACGCGTCGGACTACTTCGATCAGCTTCACGAATGGGCCGTCCAGATGATCGAGGCCGGCCAGGCTTACGTCTGCGATTTAGCGCCGGACCAGATGCGCGAGTATCGCGGCACTCTGACGCGGCCGGGAAGGAACAGTCCGTATCGTGATCGGGACGTGCAAGAGAACCTCGATTTGTTTCGCCGTATGTACGATGGCGAATTCCCGGACGGAACTCGCACGCTGCGGGCACAGATCGACATGGCGCACCCCAATTTGAATATGCGCGATCCGGTCATGTATCGCATCCTTCACGCGACCCACCATCGTTCCGGGGACAAATGGTGCATTTACCCGATGTATGACTTCACCCACGGCCAGTCAGATTCGCTCGAGCGAATCACCCACTCGGTGTGCACGCTGGAGTTTGAAAACCATCGGCCGCTGTACGACTGGTACCTGGATCAACTGGGCATCTATCATCCGCAACAGATCGAGTTCGCCCGACTGAATCTCAGCTACACCGTGATGAGCAAGCGGAAGTTACTGGAACTGGTCCGCGCGGGACACGTCAGCGGTTGGGATGATCCCAGAATGCCCTCGATCTCGGGGCTTCGCCGGCGAGGCTACACGCCGGAGTCGATTCGCCGTTTCTGCGAACGCATCGGGGTGGCCAAGTTCTACAGTGTGGTCGACGTTGCGGTGCTGGAAGGCTGCGTGCGCGAGCACTTGAATGCCGTGGCTCCTCGCGTGATGGCGGTTCTCCGCCCGTTACGGGTCGTCATTGACAACTACCCGGAAGATCAGGTCGAAGAAGTTGACGCGGTCAATAACCCCGAGGATCCCAGCGCGGGAACGCGCAAAGTACCCTTTTCGCGTGTCCTCTACATCGAACGCGACGACTTTCGCGAAGATCCCCCAAGAAAGTTCTTTCGGTTGGCTCCCGGGCGCGAGGTGCGCCTGCGGTACGCTTATGTCGTCAAGTGCGAAGAGGTGATCAAAGACGAACAGACCGGTGAAATCGTCGAGCTGCGCTGTAGCTACGACCCGGACACGCTAGGCCAACAGCCGGTGGGTCGCAAAGTAAAAGGGGTCATCCATTGGGTCTCGGCCGACCACGCATTGGAGGCGGAAGTGCGTCTGTACGATCGCCTGTTTACGAAAGAGAATCCAGAAGATGTTGAGGAAGGTGAGGAATACAAATCCAACCTGAATCCGAACTCACTGGAAGTGCTGGAGGGCTGTTGCGTCGAGCCCAGCCTTGCGGAGGCGACTCCAGGCAGCCGTTATCAGTTCGAACGTTTGGGATACTTCTGCCTTGATACCGGAGACGCGGCGTCTGGGACATTGGTTTTCAACCGAACCGTTTCACTTCGCGACACGTGGGCGAAAATCGAAAAAAAGGCCCAGAAGAAAAAGAAATAGGCCCTCCCAGCAATGGCATCTGACACCCGCACAGCAAGCATCCGGACTGCGCGAATCGAAGACGTCCCGATCGTGGCTCGTTTGATCGAGCCGTACGTGGCGCAGCGGAAACTGTTGCCGCGTACCGAGGAAGAACTGCGAGATTTGGTTGAAAATGGATTCTCTGCCGAGTTGGACGGCCAGGTCATCGGTTTCGCCGCGGTTGACATCTATTCGAAGAAACTTGCCGAGGTCCAGTGTTTGGCCGTCGCGCCTGGACACCAGCGCCGCGGAATCGGCAAGCGATTGGTCCAAGCGTGCGTCCAGCGCGCTCGTGAAAACAACGTATTGGAACTCATGGTCATTACGTCTTCCGACGGGTTTCTCAGACAGTGCGGATTTGATTACTCCCTGCCTGATCAAAAGCGAGCTCTGTTCATCAGCACACGAAAAAATCGCGATAAGGGGGACTAGACGTACGGATGATACCGCGTCAAGCTATTTTTGCAGAAATTCCAGGAAATCCTAATAATCATGCCGAGATTGAAAGATACGTTAAATGGGATAGTTGCGTAGGGAAACTAGGTAGATTAGATTATTAGTACTCCTGCCCACCTAATGTGCGCAGGGCTATCACCAATTAGCGCACGATTTTCCCGCACATATTATCACTGTTTCACCCACCCACTGTTGTCGGGAGGCTGTTGTCATGAGTAAGTCAGCTCGTCGGTTGTGTAAAGTTGTTTTGGTATGGACAGTAGTCTCGCTACTATCCATCGATACGGCAATGGCCTGCCGGTTGCTTTGCGCTTGGAGGGCGCGAGCTGCAGCAAATCGCTGCTGCACGGATTGTGGTCCGGTCCAAAAGTCCCCAGTTCAAGCCGCGTGCGGAAAGACTCCGGTGCAAAAGGGAGACGTGGCAGCGCCCGCGGAAGTTGAGGAGGAAATGGTACCGGAACCCCCGGAGATTCCCGAGGAGCCGGAAGAGCCCGCCGAGCCGCCGGCACCCGAAGAGAAGCCGGAGGTAACCCCAAAACCAGTCGACGCTCCGAAGGAGAAGGCCGCGGAACCGAAGAAGCCCGCGCCTGCCGAGCCGACCGAGCCCGCGCCTGCCGAGCCGACCGAGCCCGCACCTGCCGAGCCGACTGAGCCCGCACCTGCCGAGCCGACTGAGCCCGCACCCGCCGAGCCGACCGAGCCCGCACCTGCCGAGCCGACTGAGCCCGCACCCGCCGAGCCGACT
>JADHUC010000405.1 GCA_016784735.1 Pirellulaceae bacterium
GGAACACGCGTCCCGACTCGGTGGGCCCGCGAAGACTTGGCCCACCCTACAAGGATGCGCGGCGCGCAGAAGTCGAACCACTCGCCACGCTTGTTCTCTCGCTCACAGATGCCACGGTTGGCGCATGGGACGGCTCAGCATGGCGCTTGCCTCGTCGTCGCCGGGGAACGTCTCGTTCACCGGATCCCAGCGGACTTTGCGTCCGAGCCAGCGTGCGATGTTGCCGATGTGGCAGGCGGTGGCCGTGCGCTGCCCGACCTCCACGTCGCACGTCGGCGTTTGCCGCGAGCGCACGCACTTCAACCACTGTCGAGTATGGATCGGTGCCGTGGCTCCCGGAAAGAGGCTTGTGATGGATTCCGGTGCGTCTTTGCCAAGTTCCGGCGGATCCCACGTGACCATTCCGCACGCTACGGTGACTTTGCCCTTCTCGCCGACGAAGATAGCCCCACCTTGAGGCGCTTCGTCCAGTTTGACAACCACATCGTTGGGATAGGTGTATTGCAGCTCGCAGGTAAGGCCCTCGCCCAACGGTTCTACCTCGCTGGGACCGCTGGCATCCATCCCAAGGCCCCATTGCATAAGATCCATTCCGTGCGCGCCCCAAGATGTCATCATGCCACCTGACCAAGGTCGGAAGGCCATCCATCCAAACCAGTCCGCTTGGCGGGACACGCTGAAGATCTTCGAGTGGAACGGATGCTTGGCCGACGGGCCCAGCCACATATCCCAGTCGAGCCCGTCCGGTATAGGTTCGCCGGGTAGTTCCCAGTCGCGGGACGTGCGATTGTTCGTAACATGCACCTCGCGGATCTTGCCGAGCTTCCCCGCTCGTACGAATTCGCAAGCATAGATGGCAGCCGGGATCGAACGTTGTTGTGGGCCAACCTGGTAGATACAGTTGCTCTCGCGCGCGGCCCGGATCATCGCTCGTCCTTCGGCGACGGTCAGCGAAAGCGGTTTGTCACAGAACACATCCTTGCCCGCCTGACAGGCATGAATCGACTGCAGCGCGTGCCAATGATCGGGCGTCGTGATAACGACAGCGTCCACATCTTTGTTGTCCAACAGACCGCGGTAGTCGCCGTACGTGGCGTACCGGCGACCGTCGGCGGCCTTAGCAACGCGACGAGCGTCCACGTCGCACACCGCGACGATTTCCGCATCCTCGGGCAAATGGTGCAGGATATGGTTGCCGCGAGCACCGAGCCCAATGTACCCCACTCCAATCCGGTCGTTGGCACCGGCACGTCCCGGTGCAGCCAACGCGCGGGATGAAATCACACGAGGGACGACGAGTCCCATGGCACCAGTTGTCAGCGATTGCTTCAAGAATCCTCGCCGCGTTAACGAGTTGTACTTGGTCACCGCTAATCTCTCCTTCAAAGAGTGCTGTTCCCGTGCAGGGATTCATACAATTCTGAATGGCAGTTAAGGGAGGTGGCACACTCGGGAGACCGTGCCACAAAGTGGGCTCAGGAGCGTCCGACCAATTCCACGTTGATCTTTGCGAACACTGGGTCCGGTGGTTCGACACGTGCGACGGTGAAGCCAGCCTGCTGCACGTCCGCGACCGCCGAACGGATGGCGTGCTCCAGCGAATTCGCTTCACGATGAAAGACGCCGTAAACGACTCCATCACAGCCACCGAACGTTGCGTCGTCGCAACCGGCCTCGTAGAGAGCATCGGCCTCATCGAGTGACAAGTCGGTCTTGTTGGCCAGTACCAGACGGAATTCGTGTGTTGTCATTGGTGAATATGCTTATTGGGATGGTTCTTCGCCACGGCAGCCCCCCCCTCGCCTAAGCGGCCATTCAGTATTATAACAGGCGCCACCCTTCTGTGGCCAGTCGCAAACCATGCGGGGCATTGACGGCCGAGGTGGGTCACGATCAACGATCACTACTGCGAGTAGTCTGCCTTCGTTGCTGGTAGATCAGTTCGCGGTCGCACTGTCTGCCTTTTCCGTCGTAGTCGCATGCAAAGAAGGCCTGGTTTGGCCAGTACATGGGGACCGGGATTGTGCTATCGCGGATGGCGGCCACCAGGTGGAGAAGGGCCAGTGGCTCGTGCCGGTCGAGTCTGGCGAAGCGGTAGTCGGGGCCTTCGGCGAATAGGCCGCCTCGGAACCGTTCGGTAAGGATGTTGTCGGCCACTTGGCAAGCGTATTCCAGATAGTCGGCGCATTTGGTCTTTCGATAGAGGTCCAAGAGGCCAACGATCACGGCCGGGTCCGAACAGCGGATGTCGCCATCGAGGGCAGGCTTGTCGGGATCCGGCCCGAGATTCCCCAGGCCGTTGCCTCGGCCGATCGAACGAGCGGTATCGTAAAACGCTCTGTCACCCGACAACCGGAACGCCAAGGCGTAGGCCCGGAAGAACAGCGGCCCGGCTGGCTGCGGCTGGAAGTTCGAACTCCCTTTTGGCCCGTAGTAACCATCGCGTTTCACGTCGGCTGGTGAGAGCTTGGTTCCGTCTGTGATCAGTGCGGCGAAGGTGTTCTTGGCCGGGTCGTAGGCATGGCTCGCATACGCCTTCAGGTCCTCCGATCCCCAACGGCGAAAGTCGTCGCCCTCCGGCCCCAATAGCTCGCTCAACAAGAGTTGGCACGTCCCGGCGCGGGCGAACTTGATGCGAGACCACTCGATCGGCACCAGCAGCATACCTTCGAGTACGCGTTCGCCAAACTCGGCGCCGAACTGCATTTCAGCCCGGTCGCCACGAGCAAGACGGCTGTACTGATACCCGCCCAACCCCGTCTTGGGATTTCGCGTTTCTACGTAACGATGACCCATTCGTTTGGCCCAGGTCAATGGCTCTTCCTGACCGCTCAACTTGTGCAGCATTGTGCCCGCATAGAACAAATCGCTGCCCGTATTGACGAAGGTAAGCCCTTTGCCTCGAAAGAACACCGGTCCACCTTCGTATGTGTTATCCCACGGAGTCTCGAACGGCCTGCGATAGTCGCCGTGGCGATTCATGTCCAAGTTCGCCCAATCCAAGATGTGGGCGTTCCAGAATGCCTCGATCAGCCGCCCCGTCGCCTGCGGATCGACCTTCCACATGAACTTGTAGTATGGGTAATGACATTTCAACTCATGCTGTTTGGCCTCGGTCACAACCTGATCGGCCGCGGCATCGTAGGAGGTATGGCCTCCCCAGTGCAACAGGCCGTTGGGATGCTGCAGGTGTTCGAATCCGTATCGCGCGGCCGCAGCGGCAGCCTCGCGGTATTCGGCTTGGTCGGTGAGCGAAGTTAGCGCATCGAGCGTTCGCCACAAGTTCTGTTGGCTGGCGAGATTCGCCAGGATCCATTCCTGCCCGCGTGTTTTCCATTTGACCGGCTCGCGACTTTCGACATCCAACCCGTCGACGAACAACGGTGTGCGTTTCGGACCATACACGTCGCGGCCATGTTCCAGTGCGGTGTCCGCGAACTCGCGCACGGCGTCAACATAGCGGTCCGCGCGGGCCTGCAGATCCGCCGGCGATGCTCCCGTCGCCACTGCTGCCCCAAGAATTGTGCATCCCCAAGCCAACAACGGAAGAGTTAGTAAGCCGCCATTTTGGAAACGCATGGGGTACCCTTTCCTTTCATATGGGCGGGAGACGTCTAACGAGCCGGGGACTGCTTCGGACTGCGGTGCAGAGCCCCCGGGCTTAACCTCTCCGCGTATGACATCATCCCCCAGGTCATGACCTCCCAAACGAGCAAACGCGAAACACTCGGCTTGCCGTCCCTGAGCAACAGGTCGCAGATGTAGCGAAGCTCATGATCCGCTGCCGCTACCAATTCCCGATGTTGGGGAAGCTGGCGGGCGAACGCGTACATCAGGTACGGGAGGCCGGCCATGTCGACGTTGCGTTCGAGGTAGTCCGGCACGTCAGCGCCCCTGGATTTCTGGTTTTCTGCCATCCATGCCAACGCCAAGTCAATCTGGCGCATCGCCGCTTCGTACTGAGAACTTCCCGGCTCGACGTGCTTCAGGCCGGTTACGTACAGTTCGAAGCAATAGAAGATCACGCCGGAGGGCCTCTGCTGGAAAGTGATTGGCTTGACTTGGCGGAAGTCGTGACGAATCGTCCAATTCAACGCGTCGATGGCGACCTTCAGGTATCTCTCCTCACGCGTCTCTTCGTACAGTAGAAACGCCAGCGAACCGAACGTGGCGGTCGAGCACCACCACTGGCCGTCGTAGCCGGACCAGAGCCCGTTAGTGATGCCTCCTTCCGGGCCGACGTAGTTGTCCATCACGAGTTTCGCAAATGACTTGACGGACTTGAGGTATCGGGCTCTATCCGCGGGATCATCAATCGAACCGCCGTAGCCAGGACCCCCATGCCGACACAACCACTGTCGGCGACGGTCCATTGACCATGATCCTGGCCTGGAGCCCGGGAGTGATTCATGTAATAGGCCCCTTGGGGAATCATCCTGGTCTGATAGGCAACGACCTGGTCCGACCATTGCTTACAGGCATCAAGATACTTTCGGTTCCCGGTCATGTCATAGGCGACGGCAAGGGCCCGCGCCGCATGGGCGTCCTCGAAGAACGGCATATGATGGGTCGCGGGATCAGCGTTGTTCCGGTCGCCGAAAGGCGTGATTTCCTTGTTCAGCTCCACCGCCGCCAAGTCGCAAAACGTCAAGAACTGGGCCTTGAAGTTCGCCGGTTCAGGTTCGTCTGCCACAGCCAACGCCGCGGCTGCGCACCAGAACAGGGAAGTCAACAATACGCTTGGCAATAGGTCTGTAACACGAGCAGTCAGTGACATGATACGAATCCTTACGTGCGATGGGACAGCGTGCCGTCACGGCTGGTCGAGCCAGCTCTTCTTGGGGCTGATCGCGCCGTGAGCATCGAGCCACTTAAACAAGAACGCGCCGGACAGGAGCCGGATGAACTGCTGCTCGCGTCCGGGGTACCCGCGAAACTCGCCTGGGGCAAAGTGGCGACGGTCCGCGTGGCGTGCCTGCCGTTTGAGCATCTCGGCGGCTCGAAGACGCATCCAATGCGATGCCGGTCGCGGTAGATCGCTGTCCCAGTCGAGCGCGTCGGCGCAACAGTCCATCAGATAGTACATCGAGATCATCCCCGCGAACCAGTCCGTACCTTCAGGAAAATAGACCTCGGCCTGGTCGGGGACGTAGATGGTCCCGCCGGGCTCCTTGTACGGAGGCGAGGGCCAGTTGTGAGTGACAAACACGCGGTAGACAGATGCCGCGCGAAAGTCGGCCGCCTCGGGCACCGGTTGGCCGGCCAGCGATTGGGTCAAGTACGACTGCACGCTGAAGATAACGCAGCACATATAATCCGGATGGATGAACCCGTGATTCACCACGGTACCGTCGTCCCGAGCGTTGTACCCATCCAGCCAGTCCTTGACCGGGCGGTTATCCAGAACGACATCGCATTGCATGTCTTCCTGACAGGCGTAGGCCGAGATCATTAGTCGGCTGCACACTTCTTTCCACCGCGGCACGTTGGGATGTCCCGGCATCATGGCGCACGCGAGCTGAAGGATTGTCGTGTTCCAGGCATTCTCTTCCGCCTTGGTATCGCCACCGCGTCCGTTCCAGTAAGGAACGCGATAGCCGGGCGTGATGAAGCGGTTCGCCTCGAACTCGACGATCGTTGCGACTTGTTCCTGCGTCGCGTCGTCGAGATCATCCCAGAGCATCCACGCGCCATGGCAGACGTAAGCCGCCCAGAAAGCCGACTGCCACGGATACTTCCATCCAACACCGTCATGGGCGGCAACAACGGCCTTGATCAGCCTCACGGTTCGGGCCAGGGCCTCCTCTTCAGAGACGCCCACAGCCTGTTCGTCGAATACACCGGTTCGTAGCACCACGGCCAATCCAAACGATGCGGAGCAGCCGGGCCGGACGACGTCGTGGGCCTGCCGCCCGGTCAAGTCGCGCCACTCCTTCTCGATCCTCTCCGCACCACCCGGTGCCCAGATCAGGTTGTGATGGGCGCTGTTCAGAAGGATTTGTGCGCACTGATGATAGTCCTCGTTTGCCTGAATCGCGCGGTCAAAACGCTTCCACTCGATCGGCACGACCCTTTCTCGAAGGGCGACTTCCCCGCCGGCACTGGAGCGAGGAAAGAGCGACATACAACCGAGCGTGAGCAATAGAAATTGTACAACTCGGTAGGCTGGCCCAAGCATTTCAGTCATCGACAACTCCTCTAAGAGCGAGTGCTAAATTGTTCGTAGTACCGCCTTCAGGCGGCTGCCGCGCCAAGGAGCGCGGCCATTCCGGCTGAAGCCGGTATTACGAACGGTGCCTCGACTGCCATTGAAGACACGCTCTCCGAAAGTGGCCGGTTCGCAACCCTGAACGAGCCATCGCATCAAGCCAGCCTTTCGTGCCGGCAACTGCCATCACTGAACTCGAAGGTTGGACAAGAACCGTGGTTGCGAGGCGTGGTCTTAGCCTCCCCTAAACATCTTCCTCAGCAATTCCTCGGCGGCCTCCGACGAATTCTCTGTTAGCAGTGGGGGCTTGGGCGGAAGCTTGCCCGGTTTCTTCTTGCGCGGCTTTTTCTTTTTCTTGGGCTCTTCCTCAACGGGCTCTTCAGGCTCTTCCTCTTCGAGCGCGGCTTCCGCTGCTTCGGCGATGATCTGCTCCAAATGCATGACCCGCGACTCGGGATCCTGCAGACGACGAAGCCGCTCCTTCTCGTCGGCGTCGTCCAGCAGATCTGCCACGCGCTCTCCAACTCGCTTGCCTCGTTTCTTGCCCTTGGGCGGCTCCTTCGGCTGGTCGACATCGGCCGACTTGTCGACGATTACCTCGAACTCCAGCCGCCCGACGCGAAGGATGTCGCCTGCCTCGATCACCCGTTCTTTCTCGACGGCTTCGCCGTTTACGAACGTGCCTGTCTCGCTGCGCAGGTCTCGGACTATAGTCCCCTTCGACTCGGGCCGGATCTCGCAGTGATGGACACTGACCGAACTGCTCTTGCAGCACATCGAGCAGTCCGGTCCGCTGCCAATCACAAACCTGGGGCCTCGAATTTTCACATCCAGACCCGCACTTCCTCCTTGCTTCTTCTGCAGCTTCCCGTGGAGGATCCTCAATTTCACTTTCATCGCGCGCCTCTTTGCACCACAACCCAAACGAATGGCCACTGTCGTAACAGGGCGCACAAGACGGCAACTATGCAGATCTCGCCAAAGGTGGCATCGCTGCCCCAGCCTTTATCATGAATCTCTTCGCGGTCGGATGCAAGAGCTGGACGGCTTTTTGCCGGTGGGATTTCGCCGATGCCTCGCTTGCAGCGTCTATTTGGCACCGATAAGTTGACAGACGTTTGGAAGTTGTTTTCCGTCCAGCATAAGGTGGATATCGCTATGCAACGACGCAGATTCCTGCAAGCCGTCACGGCGGGCGGCATTGCAACGCTGGTCTCCGGAAGGACTCGCCTGACTGCGGCGAATTCGTCGGCCGGTTCCGAAACGCCACTGCTGCTATCCGATCAAGGGTGCGGCCGAGCGACAGGGTACGCGGAAGCCAACAAGATCGTCACGGTGGAAGACAAGACGCACGTGGCTTGGGTGGATTCGCCACCGGAAGGGTTTCGCGTTCGCGTAAAGACACTGGACCGCAGCACGGGCCAGTGGTCTTCGACCTACACGGTCGGCGAGGCATACGACAACCACGGCGGGCCCGCACTGACGGTCGACAGTCAAGGCTTTCTGCACATCGCCTACTATCCCCATCATCACCCGTTTCGTTGCCGCAAGTCGAAGCGGCCGAATGATGCATCCGAGTGGGAAGAGGAAATCCAGTTCGGCGAGCGTTGCACCTATCCGACGCTCGTCTGCGGTCGCGACGATACGCTTTACTTCACCTGCCGCCGTAGTTATTCGGACAAACCGTGGCAGGTCGAATTGTGGACCAAACGCTCGGACGGGGATTGGCGTGGTCCGGTACCGCTCGTTCGGTCGAGGTACAATGGGTACGCGCACTTCCAGGAGTCGCTCGCGTGGAGTCCGGATCGTCGTTCGCTTCACTTCTGTTGCCGTTTCCACGAGAAATCGGATGGAGGGGCATACGGTCGTCTACAAACGGTCGCCTACATGGTCAGTCACGATCTAGGCCGCTCGTGGCAGCGCAGCGACGGTTCACCGATAGAACTGCCCTCCACGGCCGAAGATCTTGAAGTGCTAGCCAGTGGCGGCGTGGATCACGAACGCACTCTGCGTGCCGGTGGGATGGCAGTCGACTCGTCCGGCAAGCCGCATTTGGTCTACAGCGTCCGGGAATCGGGGCAGGAAAGAGCCACTCTGGCGTTACTGGAGGCGGGCGGCCAGTGGCAGCGGACGGATCTTTCGAAGGTGTTGCCTGAACAGTGGAAATCATGGGATTTGGGGATAGCTGGCGGAGTGACATTCGATCCTGCCGACAAGATGAGCATTGTCGCCACGCTGCAGAAGGCAAAGACGGGCGAAGAAACCTGGGGTCACGGCAGCAACGAGGTAGTCCGTTTCACTTCGACGGATGGCGGCGAGACGTTTTCGTTTGGATTCGTCAGCGAACCGGACGCAAACGTGTCGCACTGGCTGCCCAACATCGAACGAGCGACAGGCCACAACACGGTGCCCGAACGTCCCGGTATCATCTACACAGCCGGCCCGGCCGGAGGCAAGAACACCGAGTTGCTGTCGAACGGCGTTTACTGGTCGTCGTGACGTTCGGTTTACAGTGGCGATCCGTCTAATCCCGTGGGGATCGTCCCACGGCAGCCGAGTCAGCGTTTCAGTTCACGGAACTCGACGGTGTTCGCTCGATGGTGCCTGAGATGCCAGGATTCCCTTTCACTGAGCGGTATCCAGACTTCGAACCATTCGTCCAAGTCCAGGATATCGTGACGGACGGCTCCGGTGGAGATGTGCGAGGGGTAGTACAGGAACGCCGAGTGCAACTGCTTTCGCCAGTCTTTGTCGATCCTGTAGAACCGTACGTCACTCAAGCGACGCAGCAGAATCATTGCGTGCCCGCAGGAAAGTGGCTTGACCACTTTCAGAGTCCAGATCACGGCTTCTTCGTCGAATTCCCTTGTTCTTCCGTACTCGTCCTTGATGATCTTGAAGTAGCCCGACTTCTCCAAGTCCACGAAGTTCCCGGAAATGTCGTTGAGTGGATTGGGTAGCCGCCTGATCCGGCTAAACACAACGGAGTCCGCACCCTTTTCCTTGAGCGACTGAGCGAGTGATACATCGAAGAGCAACCAAATCTGGAACCGTTCGTTCGGGCGAAAGGTCCGGCCTTCGGCCGCGCCGGTGACGATGTGCGAGGAATAGTACAGCTCCGTCGCGTGCAATTGCGTCTGCTCGTCGCCGTCTGTCCGGTAGAACCGTACGTCCGCCATGCTGCGCAGCAGTGTCATCGCGTGTTTGCCGGTGAGCGACTTGGCCACCTTCACCGTCCAGATCAAGGCTTCTTTTTCGGTTTGTTCCGTCGTTCCGTATCGGCCCTCGATGATCTCGAAATGGCCGCCCTTTTCCAGATCCGGAAGATTGCCGGAGACGCTGCTGATCGGCTCGGGCAACTTTTCCAGTTTCGCCGTCTTCTCCGCCGCCGGGGCACCACAGGCGACTGCAAGGACGGTACATACAACACACACGTAATGGATCAGTTTCATCTTCATCCGCAGAACCTCTACAAACACATGCGGCTGGTGATCTGTGCACAACGGCCCTTCTTCTAGCTTACCATGCGTTCTGCGTTTGTTCACGGTCCGGCTATGGATTATCTCGCAGGTTGGTGCAGAATTGGCCGTTCACAGTAGGTCCCGTCTGCCGGACGGGACCTGTGGTACCTCGTTGACTGGAGTCACCAGCGGCGTTCTGATATCATCGCCTGACGAGTGGCAGTCACAAACACGTGACAAAGTGCCGACTACCTGATTCGATGCCCGCGCCAACTTCGCGTCCGTCTCGGAGGACCCCGACGTGCAGCGACTGCAAATTGTGCTGACGTGTTTTGCCGTTCCGTTGCTATGGGCCGCGGCAACTTTACGCGCCGACGACCAGCCTCAGTGGGGACAACGCGATTCGCGGAATCTGGTCTCCGACGAGAAAGGACTTGCCGAAGGATTCGATCCGGGCAAACGGAATCCCCGAACGGACCTTATCGACGTGGCCACCACCAGCAACGTGCGCTGGGTTGCCCGACTTGGTAACCAGACTTACGGCTCGCCTGTGGTTGCGGGAGGCAAGGTCTTTGTCGGCACTAACAACGAGGAGCCACGCGATCCGCGGATCGAAGGCGACCGCGGCGTGATGATGTGCTTCGACGAAAGGACCGGCCGCTTCCTCTGGCAATTGGTCGTGCCGAAGCTGTACGAAATCAAGTGGTCCGACTGGCATTACGTGGGCATTACTTCGCCGCCCTCGGTCGAAGGCAACCGGGCGTATCTGGTCAGCAACCGGTGCGAGGTAATCTGCCTGGACGTAAACGGGATGGCCGACGGCAACGACGGGCCCTACACGGACGAGGGCCGTCACATGGTCCCCGCCGGCGACAAACCGCTTGCACCGGGCGACAAAGACGCCGACATCATCTGGGTGTACGACATGGTGGCTGAGGCCGGGGTCTATCCGCACAACGCTTCGAGTTGCTCCATTCTGATTCACGGCGATCAACTTTACGTTTGCACGGGTAACGGCGTCGAGTGGTCGCACGAAGAAGTCCCCAAGCCGGAGGCGCCCACGCTGGTCGTGCTTGACAAGAGGACAGGCAAGCTGGTCGCGAGAGATCGTCTCGGAACAGGCACGAACATCATCCACGGCCAGTGGAGTTCGCCGTCGCTGGGGCGAGTGGCAGGTAAGCCCCGCATGTTCTTGGGCGGCGGCGACGGTTACGTCTATGCGTTCGAGCCGCTGACCGCCGACGGACACTTGGACGACAAGGCAGGCCGCGAACCGCGATTCCTGAACAACTTCTGGATGTTCAACGGCCATCCTTTCGCCCAGACACAAGAAGACGTCGAGATCGAGCATGGATACGATTGCGCATCGTACGAGGTCTTTTCCATGCCCGTGTTCTACAACAATCGGGTCTACGTCACCGTTTCGCAGGATCCATGGTACAAGAAAGACCTCGGATGGCTGGTGTGCATTGACGCCACCACCCAAGGTGACCTCACTCGACGCGGCTTGGTCTGGTCGTACAAGGATACCGGCGCCACATTGTCCACCGTGTCGATCGCGGACGGTTTGCTGTACGTGGCGGACTATGCCGGACGACTGCACTGCCTGGACGCCAAAACGGGCGAATGCTACTGGGTGCACGATGCGGGCAGACCGATTTGGAGTTCCACCTTGGTGGCCGACGGCAAAGTCTACTTGGGCACGGGTCGCAACCTGTTCTGGGTGCTGGCCCACGGAAAGCAGCTCAAGGTGATCAGTCGCATCCGCATGCCCGATCGCATCTACACCACGCCCACTGCCGCCAACGGCGTACTGTACGTGGCCACGAACAAACGGATGTACGCCATCGGTGGAAAACTCACTCCGTAAAGCGTCCGCGCCCAAGTAGGGTGGGCCAAGTCTTCGCGGGCCCACCGAATTGGGC
>JADHUC010000035.1 GCA_016784735.1 Pirellulaceae bacterium
GCACCAGGACAGGATCAGCCGGTCGTCATCGACCCTCGCGCAGCCTGGCATCAACGCATCGCCGTTGATATCCGACAGCGTGGCGATGGGCTGCCGCGTGCCTCGGCCGACGCGTCGGCCGAGGATTCTCCACCGGTCGTCGCGCTTGGCAGCCCAGAACACCCACGCGGAATCTGCTCCCGCGGCCACCATCACCGGCGCGGCGTGGATGCTGCCCTCCTGGCTGACCGTCTGCACCGGCCCCGGCTCACCGGGCCCTAACCGGCGGGCCAGCACTCGGTCGCGGCTCATTGAGTACGCGTGCCACGCCATCCACGTGCTGCCGTCGGGCAACTGTACGAACGATGGTTTGGAGTCATACGTTGTGCCCTCGCCGTTCACTACCACGTCCGTCTGTTCGGCACGTCCGGTTCCAGAAGCGGCAAACACGGCGCCTGCCGCCGCAGTCGCCAAGAAATCACGCCGGGAAACACTCATGATGGTCCTCCTTCAGCGAAGCAATTTCTCAAGGTGCTCCAGCGCACGTGAGGCGCCGCTCGCGGCGAAAGCGTCGGGGCGGGCGATGATAGCCGGAACAAAAAGTGTCGCTGACGTGACGTCCTTGCGGAGCAACTCGGCGATGCGTCTGGCCTCGGCATAATGGCGACGCGCTTCGTCCTTCTCTCCGGCGCGCACAAGCTCGAACGCCTGGGCGCACGCGTCGTAGTAGGTCACCGTACGCTCGCCATATTTGAACAATCGCTCGTCCTCTTTGATCCGGGCCTTGATCGGATCGGGAATCTCGGCGGCCATGGCCTCGTCAACCAGCTTGCGACACGTTTCGGCATGGCCCACAATCTCCACCAACGTGGGACCCTCGCACTCCACACCCGGCTCGCGGCGGTACTGCAGGTGTGAGTTGGGAAAGAGGTTCTCGGACCCCTTGTCGAGACGACGTGCCAGACCGTATTTCAGTTCGCGGGCGTTGGCGAGCATCTGTTCCAACGATTCATAGAACCGGCGCATGGTGCCGGCGACCGGACCGTAGCGACGAGCAAAATAATCTTCCCACAGCGCCTCGCAGTCGGCGTCCGGATCCCAAATCTGTCGAGCCATCTGGTAGTTGGTCAGGGCCTTGTTACCCCAATTGCCGTTCGTGCAGTGCATGTAGTGGAAGTGCCGCGCGCCTCCCTTGTGGTAATACTTGGGAATGTCGTTAGCCATGGTATGCATGAAACAGATGGGAAGACTCCTGAATCCGGAGATATTGTAGTACTCCCCGATACAGAGCTGACCCTCGTAGTGACGATCGGGATCGACGGCCCAGCCGTGCAGTTGACGTAGATACCCGGCGTTGGCGGGACAGTCGGGATGGTCGAAGTTGTGGACGTAGCAGCGGCCGATCGGGAAGAACGTGCCCACGCAGGACTTGTAGTCAAAATCCCTGGGCAGCGGGCGGGTCGGAGGTTCGAGAACATCGGCGTACACGAGAAAACGGACGATGATCGGCCGGTTGATCTTGCCTTCCGCCTGCGCCTTCTTGATCCCCTGGTCGAACTCCTGTACCAGCCGAAGATAGCGATCCGTACGGTTACCCAACGTCTTGCACGCGTCACACTGGCACCACTTGCCGCCATCGAGAGTCCAGAGGCGTACCATGTCGGCATGCTGGTATTCGCCGTCGATGAGAGCTTGCACGTGGTTCTTTACGAACTCCGCAGCGGCATCTCGGTTCGACGTGCAGAAGTTAGTCCCCCACTCGCCACGCAGGCCTGGAATACGGCGTCCGTCGACCAGGGCGAACCACTCCGGGTGTGCCTCGAAATACGTCAGCTTGCGATCCTTGTCGGCGTCGCCGCTATACTGCGCGCTCTGGGCATACGGGTCCTTGGATTCCTTCTCGTCGCCCTTGAAGCTCGGATGGTCATAGGGATAGGCCGCGCCGGGGTTGAGAAAGAGGTGCATTGCGGTGTGGCCGCCGCAGGCCATCTTGATGCCCAGCTTACGCAACAGCGCCGGATCGCTCTTTTCCAGGCTCCACAAATTGAGCCGATTCCTCGCCATCCACAGGAAAAAGCCCAAGCCGGGCTCGGGGCGGTCCCACGTTCTGGCGCGGAAGCCACGAACAGAAAAGGCCGGTCGCTCGCTGATGTCGAGTTCGCTGACCTTCTCCGCATGCGGCACAACATCATGGAGCTCACCCGGACCGAACCAGCGGCAACTCATGCGATACAACAGGTCGTAGGCCCCGTAAAGCGTGCCCACCCGACCGCCGCCGGCAACCAGTGTGATGCGCCGACCGTCAAGTGTGGCGGCCTTGATGCGGTATCCTTCCTGGCCGAGTTCGCTGAGGGATTCCGCACTCACGCCCAGCCGGTTAGCCAATTCTCGGCTGACCGCGTTGGACTGCGGCCCGCCTACCAAGATCAACTCACCATCGGGCGCGTTGCCGTCGTCGACGATGGCGAAATCGTCAGCCCGTCCCGTCATCTTGCGCAGGTAGCACTGCAGTTCCAGTGCCGCGAAACACTCGGTGCAAACAGTATCGTCCGTGTTGTCTACGTCAAGCCAATTCACCTTGGCTTCCCCACGACCCGCCACGGCAGCCGAGGCACATGGACCGAAGTTGACCACAATGGTCGTCTCGGCTGAGACGTGCCCGCCTGCCGGACCGAGAATCAGCAGCACGCTTGACAGTACGACGCTAGTCGTCTTCATCGTGGAATTCCTCCGTTAGGCCAGGCCACAGCCTATTCTCCTGCCGCGGGACACGTCGGGCAGACCTGCAAACATCGCGGGAGAATGGAAATCCGAGCTTTCTGTAGCGGGTCCAACTGTTCCATCGCTTGTCTCAGATTGTCCGGCGTGATCTTCTCCGGCGGCAAAATGTCGGTCTGGGAACCAAGATACTTCGGTCCGGCCTCTCCGACCAGACCGTATCTCTTTGCCCAATCGCAACGCAGAGGGTCCAGCGTCGCCCACTGGAGCGTCTTGTCTTCGAGCTGGATCGATACGCTCGATTCGCTGGGCAGGGCCGTCACCGGGCAAGCGCGAACACACTCGCCGCACTGCCTGCAGAGTGGTGGGCCGTGGTACAGAGTACTTTGATCCAATGGGGCCTCGGTGACGATGGCGATGAAACGCTGCCTGATGCCATACTCCGGAGTGATCGCCACCCCGTGCCAGCCCATGTCACCCAGACCCGCGGCGACCGCAGGCAGACTGTTTGCCGTCGCATCGGGATATAAACCAGTGGTTCCGCCCCAGAACGGACGATTGTTGTAGACATAAGACGCTTGTCCGAAGAGATCGCACGTGGCAAAGCTCCGATATCCGAATTGTTCCAAGTAGCACACCAGCTTGAAGGCAAGATACCGCAATTCGATCAGCGTCTGCATTTGCGAATACGCGTAAGGGGCCACTGGTTCAGACGGCTCTTTGAGCGCCCTGTCCAGATTGGCGTTCGTGGGGTGGATGCCGCAAACGATCACCGAGCGGGGGTTGTCTAGATAGGAGTCCGGTCTCTTCACGTCCAGCGGCGAGTGGTCGATGTGCACGTCTGCCTTGCCGTGCATCGGCCCCTTGTCCATCGCGGTGAAATAGCCGTCGCGCAGCATCTCCTGCTCAAGGCTCCCAGCCAGATCGTTCAGTCGCTCGACGCCGCTCACGCCGAACAACTCGGCACCGAACTCAGTAGCCTTTTTCCCAACGACCTCCGTCACGTTGACGGGAACATTTCGCATCGCGCGAGGGCTTGGTTGGAGTACAGCCTTTAGGCTGCCTTCCCCGCAGGCTAAAGCCTGTACTCCAACGTCAGTTGCGGCTCGACTGTTTCGTTCGGGCACGCCGTCCTGGGACGGGATTTCCACTCTGGCTATCGGGGACAACGGAGCGTCGGTAATCGAGACCATGTAGGAGTAACCGGGCTTGTTGTCCAGACCGGCGGGCGCCAACAACGACTTCGGGTCCAGGTCGCTGTCACTCAGGGCTGCCCAGCCTCGATCTTCGAGATACTTCACCAGCTTCTGTTCGGTGAAAGCGATCTGATACAGCGCGCCGTCCAACGCAGCGCTCTCGGTGCCCACTGTCTCTTTGGAGAAATAGCTGAATCTCTCGCCGGCCGACGCGGAACTGCCTTCGACTGATCCGGGGTAGTGAATGCCCAGCAAGATGGCATTCTCTGCCCCAGGCAGGAAGTCTTCCAATGTGGTTCCCGCCGCGCGAAGATCCTCTTTCGAGAGAAAGGCGATCAGGTCCATGCCGTCGGCAAACGCCATGTTGATCAGCCGTTCTGACACCATCTGAGCTCGGAGCGGGTGATCGGCAGTGGGCTGGAACTCCTTCTTCCTTCGGTAGACGTGGTAGCGATCGTCGTCGGCCCGTAGATGGGGCGGCATGCACGATTTGTAACAACTGCATTCCCAGGTGTACTGGCCGTACTTCTCTTCCATCTCCAGCACCGTGTCGGCGTCGATCTTCTCGGGCCATTCTTTGCGGACGTCGATCAGGAAGTGGTCGCTGGCGCCGCATCGCCATTTGTTCTTCTTCAGGTACTTGAAGACCCTGTCTTCTATTTTGACTTCGACCAGCCCCTCGGTCTCTGTGGACAAGGCGCCGGACGGACAGTGCTTTCGGCATTCCATGCAGAGATCGCAAAGCGGCGGGCCGGAGTAGAGAGGATCGGCCTTCAGGGGGGCCGCCGTGACAATCGACATCAATCGCACGCGCGGCCCGTATTCGTACGACAGAAAATTGCAGTTCCAGGCGAATTCGCCCAGCCCCGCGGCAACCGCCGCATGCATATGAGACAAGTCCGGCGCCCAGGGTTCTTCAATGTCTTTGTAGGGCCGATAGCGCCAAGCGGAAGTCGGCGGGACGAAGAAAGTGGCGTAACCTTCGTCCTCCAAGAACTTCGAGACCCAAAACGCGCTTTGAGCAGCGATGTACTCGGCGATGCCCATGGCCATGGCGGGGCCCGGCTCACTCCAGGGAGGCGGACCGCCGACCTCCAGGCAACTGTCGGGGACGTGCCCGCCGATCACGATCACTGAACGCGCCTCGGGAAGCAGACCTTGGGGGCTCAGCTTCAACGGGGCATGCTCCCAACGCTCGACGTTGGCGATCCCCACGATATCCGCGCCTCGCCGCCGCGCCAGAGACTTCACTTTCTCCGCCAAGTCCAACTCGAATCGCATATAGTTTTCTCCGTGTTAGAATATCTATGCGTCTGCTGTTCGCTCGAGAGGTTTATAACGCCAACAAGCCCCTTATTGCAGTAGGGCCCTTCTATTGGGTCATGGCGAGTTTCCCGGCAGTTGAACCACGACGATATGAATTTGGCAGAGCCAGCCGTGATGGCACTGCACAGACATCGACGTTTAGCCGATGGGATATTGAATGTGATCACCAAGACTACGTCTTCGCCGGGCAGGAGAACACCCATGGTTTTTCGATCAGTAGTGCTTGCGTGTCTTGCGTTCCAGTCCAGCGCTGCGCTCGAAGCGGCCGGGCCGGTGGGAAGCTGGGATTTCACAACGAAAGCCGACGTGGTTCGTGACTTGAGCGGTCATGGAGACGATCTGCGGATCGAGGGCTGCGAATGGATGTCGAGCAAGGTTGGCCAAGCGCTGTACATCCCGCGAAAAGGAGCACGCGTTTGGTGCGAGAAACCGAACTCGCAGCTTGGCCCATCCCAGGCGGTTAGCATCGTCGCGTGGGTCCGAGCGATCAAGCAAGGCACGTACCGTGGCATCGTGGACCATGGAAGAGGCTGGGGAGACGCCAACAAGGGATATCGACTGATGCTCTACGGGAACGGCATGCGCTTCATGGTTCAGGGCGACCAGCCCGTGAATCTCACCGGCGGAGAAACCTTGATGGGCCAATGGCATCAGGTTGCGGCGACCTACGACGGTCAGAGCGCTGCCGTCTTCCTGGATGGCCGCGAAGTCCGGCGAGTCCCGCTCACCGGCCCGATCGACTACCGAGGCGTTGAAGGCAAGTTCATTATCGGCGCGAACGAGAATGGAGGTCTGGGTGGCGAGATCGCGTGGCTGAAGGTGTTTGACTGCGCGCTGAGCCAAACGGAAGTGGCAGCCGATTTTGAAGCCGGCCGCAAGATCCGGTTGACGACGGAAGAGCTAGGCGAATTTCTGTACGCCGGAGCAGAAAAATGTGCTCTGGAAGCCGTTCCCGATGCCCCGTTCGTCAGAGATCGTCACACAGCGCTTCTGGCACACATGGACGCTCCGGACCACTCTGACGCCGAATACGCGCGGTGGGACGGTCGGGCCGGAGGTGGAGAAATGAACCACGCTGCTCCCGGCCACTTCGGCTCGGCTGTCGAGCTGTTGGGTGAGGGCGCACCGATACTGTACCGAGGGGCGGGCAATTGCAGCTTGCAGCGGGGAACTTGCGAATTCTGGATGAAGATGCCCGACGACCTGGACGCATCAACGGCCGCCAGCGACCGATATCTGCTGACCATCCTTCCGGAATGGCACGTCGGTTATGGTGACCGTCCCAGCGTCCATTTGTGCCTGCGCGGGCACGCTGCCAGCAAGACCTTGCAGTTGGCCGCCCACACGGGCCGTATCGGCTGGTACAGCCATCTGAACGGGCGGACCATCTGCGACACGGCCCAGACGGTGCTTCGCATCCCCCTTCGCACAGTAACCAGCCCCGGCTGGCACCACGTCCTGTGCTCGTGGACGCTCGACGAAAAGGGACGAGTCTGGCTGATCGTGGACGGCCAAGGGGTCACTGCGGAACTGGACCGGGAGCCGAGTCCGCTGCCGGCCATCCCGTGCTATAAGGTCTTTCTCGGCGGCTCGTACTTTCCCGATGTCTACTGCCCGACCGCACGGGCGGTCTTCGATGAATTCAGGCTGCTCGATTTGCCGGTGACACACCGTCTGTCCGGCGCCCAAACGCCGCAGCCGCTGCCTTCCGAGGGCGATGAGAACCTGCTGATGCACGCGGAGGATATCTGTCGGCATCTGCTGGATTTCACGGCAAAGCTCCAGATGGGCGGCGGGTGGGAAGGGCTCTATACCTGGCCGAACCTGATGCCCGACGAGAGCCCCGGCAGCTACGCGGCGGCGGCCGAAGACGAATACACGATGCGATACATCGTCCCGGCCTTCCTGCGTGCGTACGAAGTACTCGGCGAGGATCGCTACCTGCGCGTCGCGGAGAAGTGTGGGCAGATGCTCGTCAAGACTCAGGACGCGAACGGCGCGTGGTGTCAAGGGTACGTCGTCATGCCCGACGGCTATCATGCGGTCAGCCCCGGCGGAGGCGCCATCCAGGAAGGCACGCAGACGGATCCGTTGCGATTGCTATTCTGGCTGTGGCGATTGACCAAACGGCAGGAGTACTTCGACGCGGCCATCAAGTCGGCCGAGTTCGTCCGGGCCGCCCAACTGCCCTGCGGCGCGTGGCCGCTCGCGTTCAACTCGCAAACCATGCAGCCGGCTGGCGGTTACTCCGGCTTACCCACTCTGAACGACGGGGCAACCGTGTGGGGCATGAAGGCCATGCTCATGGGCTGGCACCTCGCAGGCGACGACGATTACCTCGAAGCGTTGCGCAAGGCGGGTGACTGGCTCGTTGCCGCACAGATCAAAGGCCCGGAAGCCGTCGGTTGGGCCGAACAGTACGGGGCGGACGGCAAACCGGCCTGGGCGCGTCGCTTCGAGCCGCCGATGGTCTGTCTGACGGCGGTCACCTACGCCGCCGAGGGCCTGCTGCTTGTGTACGACCTGACCGGCGAAACGAAATATCTTCAGCCTTTGCGCGACTGCGTGACTTGGGGCCAGGGCCTACCGGACGAGAAGAAGACGTACCTCTATTACGACCCGCAAGACGGCCGACCCGTGGTTTCAGCGGACCACAAGATCCTGAAACTCGGCGAACCCGGTTTCGACCAGCACAGCCGCTACCGCACACCGGCGGACTATTTCGACCGCATCGCGGCGCGCTTGAAAGCGCGAGACGAACACGGCCCGTTGGTGCCTTGTTTGTGGGCCGCGCCGAGCGTACACGCAACCGGCGCCACCGACCTCGAACGACAGGTGGCCACGTCGAGGCTACAAGGGTGGAGCACCATGTGTGCCCGGTCCGCTTTCGAACAGCAGCCGCTGACGCGCGAGCAGGTGATCGGCCAGTTGAAGCCAATCGAGTCCGCGATCGCGGGTCATGTTACCCATCTGGATGCGTTCGCGTCGGGGCGTTTCCCAGCCGGCTTGATCCTGAACACCCACCCTCGCCACGGACGCTGCTTCTGGCCGGGCAAGGGCGCCATTGCCGCGCTGCCCGTGCTGGACTACCTCCACTACGCAAAGGTCGCAGCCGGCGACATGGCGGTCGCCACGGTGCCCCGCATGACCGACGGGTATTTTGGCTACATCGATCCCAGACGCGACTGGTATGAAACCACGTTTCCCAGATGACTCTGCTCGCTGACGACGCTACGGGAGAAGCTTGTCAAGAGGACGCAGCGTGTCATAATCGCGACACTGCGAGCCCGGATCGGTTGCAGACTCAACGTAGATGGGAAACATCGGTTCAATGTCACACGACCACGCGGGAGACGAACGATGAAGCGAATCCGTACAATCCAACCTCTACGCTGGGGCCGGTTTGTTGGAGTCCAGGCTTCAGCCTGTTTTCGCAGCCTAATGGCAGTACTCCAGCGGAAGAAGCAAACCGGCTGCGGCACAACGCCAATCGCGACGCTGATGTTACTTCTACTGGTAACACCCACGTTGTCGATGGCGGGAGAGAAGCCTGCTGCGAGCATCGACATTGACACGCTGAGGAACATGCGAAAGGAGGCGGCCCATCGTCAACGTCGGATGATCTTCAACAACGATGGCGATGACGTCATCTACACCAAGAAAGAGCCGACGGCCGAAGCGTTGCTTGCACTGCGGACGACACCATTGGTCGGCAGTCAGGTCGATAGCATTTTTTACAGCAATTCTCTCTGCTTCGGCGACAGCCTGCACAACAGCAAGGTCATGGAGCCTTTCACCTGCACGGAGGCGATGTTCGCAAACAACGGCCTACCGCAACTGATGGCCAGAGGGATCGATCCGATTCAGGTGATGGTGGATTTTGGCCGCAAGCATGACGTCGAGATCTTCTGGGACATGCGGATGAACGATACGCATGACGCGATGATCGGGGGATACGGGCCTTACCTCCGGCCCAAGTTCAAGCTCGACCACCCCGAGTACCTCGTCGGATCGCGTGACCGACATCCGAAGTGCGGCAGTTGGACGTCGATTGACTACGCCCAGCCGGAGGTGCGAGATCTGGCCTATCGGTTCTTCGAGGAGGTGTGCCAGAAGTTCGAGATTGATGGTGTGGAAATGGACTTCTTCCGGCATGCCTGCTTCTTCAAAAGCGTCGCCCAGGGCGGACGAGCTAGTCAAGAAGAACTGGACATGATGACCGGGCTGTTACGCCGTACCCGCGACATGACCGAACGGGAAGGTTTGCGCCGAGGTAGCCCCATCTTGATCGCCATTCGCGTGCCCGATTCCGTCGAGTACTGCAAGGGCATCGGGTTGGATGTCGAGAAATGGCTGGCCGATGACTTGGTCGACATACTGATCGGGACGGGCTACTTCCGCCTGAACCGATGGGAATACTTGGTGGAGTTGGGGCATCGGCACGAAGTGCCCGTGTATCCGTGCCTGAGCGAATCGCGGATCAGGACGGACACACGCTTCAAACGGAATTCCATCGAAAGCTATCGGGCGCGAGCGATGCAAGCATGGGCCGCCGGCGCGGACGGGATCTACGTGTTCAATTACTTCAACCCGCGAGGCCCAGTGTGGCGCGACCTCGGCGATCCGGAAGCATTGAGCAAGATGGACAAACTGTACTTTGTCACCATGCGCGATGGTTCGCCTGATCGCTACCTTGTCGACGGAAGCCAACATCGCCATCTACCGATACTGAACCCGAACAACCCGTTCCCCATTCCCGCAGGCGGGCCCAATGAAGTCGAACTCGTTGTAGGCGACGACCTCGACGGCTCGCAACAACAAAGCCGGCAAGCCAAAGTCACATGCCACGTCCAGACAACGGGCATCGGCGACATCACCGTCACGCTCAACGACCATACGTTGGAGAAGCCGACGGTGGTCGGTGACTGGCTCGACTTCCCCGTACCTCCTGAATGGCTGAAGAAGGGCGTTAACCGATTCGGCCTGCTCGCTCGGCCGGAACAGAAGCAGGCAGGCGAGGAGCCCAAATGGACCGTCGAATACGCGGGTGGCGAAATGCCTTCTCTCCCGTGGCGCAAGATGGGTTTTGGCGGCAACTGTATCGCAGAGGTCCGAGACGGCAAGCTATTCATGGCCGATCGGGGCACTGACGGCGGCAACTATGCTTACTTCCGATATCCTTGCTCCATGGATCCTGCGGACGAGACGATCATCGAGCTTCGCCTGAAGCCCGCCTCCGGTTGGAGCAGCGTTTTGATGGAGAATGGCGTATCGGGCGAGGAGATTCAATTCTACCCGGATCAGGTCAAAGCCAGGAACTGCGGACTGGCCCACCAGATGGACACAACCGACGCCTTTCACACCTATCGCATAGTGATCGAAGAGGACGACTTCAAGGTCTACGTCGACGGCGAATTCAGAATCGACGGCACAGGCCAGTTCACGCGTCCCGCGCACAACGGCCGTAGCGGCATCTCCTTCGGCGCCGCGAACAGCCCCAGTCTGGGCGAGGCGTATTGGGAGTCCGTAAAGATCTATAACCGAGCCCGGTCACTGAGCGATCTTGTGCTGTCGATACGGTTCGGCGAAGGCGGCTGACGGATCGTTACTTCGGCGACTTTCGGCCTGATTCTCGGGCGAGTTCCCGGACGGTGGCTACGACCACGTCCTCGACACCCGGTGCGAACAAACCGATGTCCAGTGTCAGGCCGATCGTCTCGTGACCACCTTCGGCCAGGATCTTGGTGGTGGGCAGGTAGCCGAACGATTCGTTCGAGTAGGCCGCGATCCACCATCGTTCGGGGCCGAGAGCCGACCGGAGCATCGTCACGTAATCGGCACCCGCTTCACCGGGCAAACCGACCAGCGTCAAGTCATCACCAAACTGCCACAAGGAGATCGGGGCTCGGTAATGCTGCGGGAGCGAATCGCCGCGTTCGAGAATTGCCAGCAGGCCTTTGGCATTCCGGGTGTGCCAATACGAACCGCTGTTGGCGATCTTTTCCAATTGCTCTCGCGACGAAAACTGCTCCAGCGGCAAATCGGTCCACTTCAGTTGCACCCGCATCGGACTGCGGATCGGGGCCAGTGGGCTAGCCGCCACGCGACAGACTTCTTGTCCGAGCGTCTCACCGTGTTGATGAACCAACTCGATCTGCTTGGGCCCGCCACGAGGATGCGTGTTTGCATCGGCGCCGCAACCAGCAACGAACAGCGCTTGTACGGCGGGATGGCATTTCTCGATGAACCGCTGAGCGAAACTGGCGTAATCACCGGAGATTCGGCGGTTGTGTCCGTCGAGCGTGACGCAGTGGCAGGCGCAGCCGAATACGATACCGCGGAGTCGGCCGTCGGGCCGGTCGATCCGCAGCACAGGAACGTCGCGATCCACGGGGCCCTGGGGATTGGGCCCCATGCCGCGGCATTTCCCGTGTTCGTCGATCAGTCGACGGTTCATTACGAATTCGCCGGCATTACCCTTTCCCCACGACAGCCGCGCCGGGCTCGAGTCGGCTATCGCCGCCTCGACCAAATCGACGAGTTGGCCGCGAAGCTTCTCCGTGTATGCGTCGACCACTTGCCGCTGCTGGTCCGTGAGCTCGAATCGGTCAGGATCCCGGACGCCGAACACGGGTCCGGAGTGAGTATGCGATGCGTTGAGTTGAATCTCATGACGCTTCAGTCCGGTCTTGCCTCCGATTTGTTTGCAGAGCACTTCGGCAAAGGGAGCGCGAAAGAAGAGCAAATCAGCGGTCACCAGTAGGGCCCGTTGTCCATGGCTGTCCTTCAGTACAACAGCCTTGGCGTGGAGATCATCCAGCACGCCCTCTGACACTCGGCGACCATAGCCCGACATGGCGATCGGCTCTTCGGGCGTTATCTTCACGCGAGCGAGCCCGACGTGCCATTCGGGTTCATCGGCGCGAGTTTCGCATGCGACAACAAAGACGCATAGCAGGCCCAATGCAGCGGCCGCCGGTCGGAGATAGGATCGGTCAAGACGATGTAGCATTTCGCATGTTCCAGTAGGTCCCGTCTGCCGGACGGGACCTACTACGGGGTTGTGGGCCGGTCTCCCGACCGGACCACGTTGCCGACCGAAGGTCTCAGTATCGCAGCCAGAACCCTTGCGTTCCCGGCAGGGAGACCTTCGGTCAGTGCAAGTGGCAGGGTCGGGAGACCCTGCCACAACGTAGCCACAACGTAGTCTTCCGGACCCGAAAAGACAAAGCACGCTGAAGCGTGAACTCCAACGAAAAGTTCGTCGGCACTCTGCTCGTTTGAATCCCTCTCGGCCTCTCCAGGTCCCGTCCGGCAGACGGGACCTACTTTCTATGGTTCTACGATTTCGAACGGGATGGCCGGCAATGTGCCCACTGGTATGCGCCGTTTGTTGCCTGGCTGGGTCCCGCCTGCACGACCGAAGGTCCGCTCGATGAAGGCGTTGACGAGCAGATTGCCCTTCAGGCCCGGTTGGATCTTTTCGGCATCGGCCTTCAGGTCGATGGCCACGCCGCCTGCCACACGCGTTACCCCTTTGATTTCGATGCCTTCCGGCGGGTCGCTCAAGGCCAACTGAATCTGGTCTAGGAAGGGCGCCCTGGGTGCGGATATTCGGACTCGGGCCGTTCCACCCGCCGGCAACTTCACCGGGTCTCGATCGAGAAGCTTCAGCGGGGATCGGAAACGTCGGCCTTCGGTCACGGCAACCATCCAGTCGTCGGCAGGTACCAGATGCCGGTAGATGAAAGCCTGCATCATGTCTTCGGCCGGGACGGCCTGTCGGCGAACCTCGCGTCCTCCGATTTTCGCGCGTCCTTCCAGATGCACGCTGATCGGATCGTCGGGTGCCGTGGACGGGACCGTGAGCGTAAGACGCACTTTGTCCTGATTGGCTGGTACCCACGCGCCGCTGAGCGTGAATCCTGGCGGCGCATCTTTCAATTCGAGTTCGATATCGTCGGAGAACCCGTCTCGCCGCAAGGCATACACGGTGATAGGTACCGTCGTGCCAGCTTGGGCGTTGATGCTGGCCGGCACGACACGCAACTCGAAATCAGGCCGCTGTGCGTTGATGTGCAACCGATAGGCATAGGCGGCGCCGCCTTTGTGCTGGGTGTCGCCCAAGTGGAGATAGTAAAGCCCATTCTCCGGAATCGTGACACTCAACCGAGAGTCCGCGTGATGCGTGGTCAAGCCGGCGCCCTTGTCTTCATGATCGTCGTTCACCGCCAGTTGCCGGCCACTTGCGTCCGTTAGTTTGAGCACGGAATCCAGTGGCGAGTTCAGCCGGCGGGCTCTGACCTCGGCGAAGATCTGGCCGCCGGCGCGGCACTCGAAACAGAAAACGTCCCAGTCGCCGGGTTTGTCAATGCGCCCGTTGACGATCAACGGCGGTTTGACTCGCTGGGCGTTTGCCGCGTCGTTGTTAGGCTCCTGTTCCAGGCATTCCGACAGGTCGTCCACGGCAAATGGAACGCGATTAACAACGCGTTCATTCTGGAGTATGGATACGGGATGCACTCCCGGCCCTTTGTCTTTGGCGTCCAAGGCGAGTTTGTCCACGGGGAGATTCCAGCCTGTCAACTCGACGTTCGTAGAATCGCCATTGCGACCACCCAGCGGAAATACGTTCGCTACAAAGGGCAATTCACCCAACGTTATGCGATAGACGAAGTCCTCGCGACCGCGATAGATGGCATCTTTGATCTCCAGGACGTATTCGCCTTCCTCGGGGATCTCGTAGTAGAGGACCGGATCGGGATGGAAACGAAAATCATCGTCGTAGGCAACTTCCTTGCCACTGGCGTCGTACAGGCCCAGCGTCGCTTGAAACCAACCGGGAACGGCGTCGGCCAGGTAGGGGATCAGTTTCCGCGCGCTGGCGGCTACGACCAGTCGTTCGCCCTTTCGGGCCTGAAAACGAAAACGGTCCACGTCACCGGGCAGGATCTGGCCGTTCACGATGGCGGGCAAGGGACCGTCGATTCCCGTGTCCGCGGTCTTGTCGTTAGGCTCGCTTTCTTGGTATTCCGGCAATTGTCCGACATGGAAGTACAGCGGGTTCGACAAGCCCGATGCTGTGACTAGTCGTATCTCTCGCTCGCCGGGCTCTGCGTCTGGCGCGAACGTGACCCGAAGAGTTGCCGTTTCGGCGATTTGTGGATTTATCTGCCGCTTGGGATCGTTGAACTGCTTGCGGAGTTCGGCAAGAGTCTTCAACTCCTCGGCCGATACGCCCAGTTCTTCTGCGATTTTCGCGAACGACTTGAAATCGCCTCGTTGGCCAAACGGTTTGCTTCGGTTGGCCTGTGCGCGTTTGCGCGCCTCTTGCACTTTCTGTCGCAAGTCGTTGATCTGCTTTTGCGTCAACGGTTTGGTGTGCTTGGTGACAGTGGCTTCGACGCCCTTGCCGGAGACGAGTACGTCGCCCGCGCCGTCCAGAAATTGCCCGCCGACCGTAATTTCGAGGGTCGTTCCCTGCTGGCCGCCGGCCGGATAGACATAACCGATATGCGGATCTCTCGGCCCTAGCGGTGCCCGCTGTGCCCACGCGTTCGGCGCAGCCGCAGAAAATGCAAATAGCCAGAGAACCACATTCCAACGAAGCGAACTCATGATATTCTCCCAAACGCTTTACATGATTTCCTTCAAACGTCCGCCTATCTCGACGCCATCGGCGGCCGTGGGGGTGAGGCGGACGAGTTGGCCTTGTGGATGTCGCAACGTCGCTTCTGGATCGATGCCAAGCAATTCGTACATGCTGCCGATCAGGTCCCATGGATAGACAGGCCGCTCTTTCACGGTTTCCCCTTTTGCATCCGACGCTCCTACCACCTGGCCGCCCCTGAAACCGCCGCCTGCCACCACGGCAGAGAAAACCGGGCCGTAATGGCCGCGTCCGCCGTTCCACGGGGGTTCCCACTGGACCTTCGGTCGTCGGCCGAATTCGCCGCTCCACCAGACGATCGTGCTGTCCAGCAGTCCGCGATCCGACAGGTCCGCCAGCAGCGTCGCCATGCCCCGATCCATCTCGGGCAGTTTTCGCCGCATGGTCTGAAAATGCTGCTTGTGCGTATCCCAGCCATTGTAGTTGATGGTGACGAAGGGGACGCCGCGTTCGACCAGTCGGCGTGCGGCCAGGCAGGATTGCCCGAACGTATTGCGGCCGTATCGCTCTCGTAATTCGTCTTCTTCTTGCGAAAGGTCGAATACCTTGCTGCCTTCGCCGAGGATCATATCGTAGGCACCTTTTTCGGCCTGATTCAGTTCTTCGATCCGCGGATCGTCCGTCATGGCGTGCTTCAACGTATTCAGCCGATGGAGCAGATAACGCCGTTTGCGCTGCCGCTCGTCGGTCATGCCCGGTGCGACGATGCCCTCGACGGCAAACTGCTGTTGGCCCGGATCGCCGCCGGTGGCAAAAGGTTTGAATCGCGATCCCAAGAAGCCGGCTTCGGAGAACCGTCCCTGCGGCTGGGTCAACACGATGTAGGGCGGGATAAGCCCTTCGTATCCGGCGTCGTAGCCTTTGAACCGCGAGACCACGGCACCGGCGCACGGGTACACCACTCCGTCGCCGGACATCCGTCCGGTCTGGGTCATATAGGATGCCGTTTCATGGGCGTTCACATTGTGCGTCATGCTGCGGATGATGGAGTACTTGTCGGCCTGCTGGGCCAGCTCGGGCAGCAGTTCACCGATCCTGATGCCATCCACATTGGTCGAACTCGTGTTGCTCAAAGGGCCACAATAGTCGTAACCCGCATCCGGTTTGGGATCGAAAGTGTCCAGGTGCGACGGACCGCCCCACATCCAAATTTGGATCACGGACTTGGCCTTCGCCGGTCGCACGGCGGCCTGGGCGGGTATCCCCAGGTGGTCCGCGAGCACCAGCCCAGCCGCGCTGGCAAGACCGCCACGCAAGAATCCGCGGCGGGAGACCGACATCGCTGTGCGCGGGTCTCCTGACCCCGCACACACGCTGACCGAAGGTCTCCGGCCGTTAGGGAGACCCTCGGTCGTGGATTCCGGCGGGGTCGGGAGACCCGCGCCGAACGAATCAGAAGCCGACGACCCAGAACCCGAATCAGTTCTCGCACTCATATCTGTCACCTTGAACTAATGCCGGTAAAGGAACTCTGCACTATTGATCAACGCCCATGTCAGATCCGCCAAAGCCTCCTGGCCGGTCACGGCGCCGGATTGCGAGTAATCTCGCACGATCTTCAATTCCTCTTCCGTCGGCGGACGCGAGAGAATGGTCAGGTAGAGACCGGTTACGGCTTTCAGCGGATTGCGGCGGCTGGACTGCATCAGCAATCGCAACCGTCCGCTCCGTTCAATCTTTTCTCTGATGTGGCTGGAATTTAACATGTGCAGCCGCTGGCCAGCCGTGGACCGGTTGTTTCGCTCCGACACAAAGCCGGTATCGCGCGGCGGACGTCCGAACATCTCCAGGAACGAACTCGTGATACTGCCATCGGGCAATGCAATCGAACGTTGATTCTCCGGAATAAACGTAAAGGGTTCGGGAATCGGACTCGAGTATTCCTCGGTCGTTCCGGTGATCTGGCACAATGCGTCAATCAGAACTTCCGCATCCAACCGCCGCAGCGGATAGTAAGCGAAATGGGCCTCCGCCTCTGGATGATCAGTTCTGGGAATAGAGGAGAGCTGATAGGTTTTCGAGTTTAAGATCAGCCGGTAGATATGCTTCAGATCGTATTGGGCGTCGACCAGTTCCTTTTCAAGGTAAGCGAGCAGTTCCGGATTCGCCGGCGGGTTGTCCGGGCGAATGTCGTCCGGCTCGTGAACAATGCCGCGTCCCAACAGCCAGTACCAGATTCGGTTGACAATGTTCCCGGCAAAGTACTCGTTGCCCGGCGCGATCATCCAATCGGCGAAAACCTCGCGCGGATCTTTGTCCGGCGGCAGTTGCACGCGCGTCCCATCCGGAAGGATCGTCGAGATCTGATCGCTGTCGGCGGCTTTCAACGCGTCGAAAAAGACAATCTCCTCCTTCCACTCCCCGGTCTGCTTGTATCCAATCTGGGAGAAGAATGCGGCCATGCCTGGCAAGCGATCTTCCGGCCAGTTCTCGGCTCGCGAGCCCATGAATGTCAAAGCGACGGCCTGAGCGATTGCCTCGGGCTCCTGACTCTGGACGGCGCGGTAGAAGTTGACCGGTGGATCGCGGAAATTGCTGCCGTTGGCGGTGAGTATCTCCCGCACGAACCGGTCGTATGGCATGTTGCCCTTGATACTGGTGTGGATCCAACGGTGATATGCCTGGACTCCGTTGGGCCAAAGATTGATGGGGAATTCCGCTTTGACACGCAACAAATCGCACCATTTCATCGCCCAGTAGTCGGCGAACTCGTCCCGTTCGAGCAGTCGGTCGATCAAGACGCTTCGTTTCTTCGAGTCGGAGTCCGATAGGAATTCCTGTGCCTCGGCGGCCGTGGGCAGCGTGCCAATGACGTCCAAATAGGCCCGTCGGACAAACACCTCGTCCGAACAGACCTTCGCGGGCTCGATTTCCAGCTTCTTCAGGTTGCCGAAAACCAACTCGTCGATTGTCCCTTGGGGAGTCAGATCAGCCTGGCTCTCGAAAGTGGTTTCGAGCGTTTCTTCCGCGTCTGCAACGGGTTGGGCCGTTAAAAGGAGAACTACGGAAATTAGGGATGTGTTCATATTCACAGCCTAGCATGATTTGCGTGTTTCGGCCCAGACGTATTAGGTCGTATGCGACCTGCTAGAGGATCTAACCCCGGAAACGGCCAGAAGTACCGCTGGCGTGTCGATATCGGCTGAGGAATGCAGAATTCGTTGATGGAGAGTCCGGCAGCGACCTCGCAGGCTGGTTCAGCTTCCGCTCTCGACGATGATTTGGCGGTAGTCGTGGCGTTCGACGGGTACGGTTAGAATGCCTCCTCCGCTGCGGCGAATCTCGCCTTGATCGGAGGCCAACCATTCGCCGATGACCTTGCCCAAGCGTCTTGTCGCTGACGTGCCCTCTTCGGCGTCCGTGACGCGCCATTTGCTCGGCGCGGCGAGACCGAGCTTTTTCGCGTCGAGCTTCACGCGAGCGTCGGTCTTCTCGCCGGTGTTCACGACGGCCAAGAGGAGCTTCCCAGGACGCTTCCACATGGCCAGATAGATGTCCTTTGTGTCGCAGCTTGCGCCGGTATCCTTCTCCCAATACCCAAGGAACTGCACGTCGTCGGCTTCGATACCGAAACGGTCTCGGCCGATCCACAACGGCCTATTTATCGCGTTCGCATTCCCGGAGGGAAGGGCGTCGTGCAATATGACCATACCCGTAAAGGCCCGCGCGGCCTTTAGAAGCGCGTTAGGACCCCACCTACCTTGGTACTCGTGCATGAAGTTCACGGCGGTTCCCCATTGCCCCGGAAAGTCGACTCGCATGCGTTCCAGCGACCAGAAGTCCATGAAGTCCTTGTTCATTTCCGGATAGATCACATGATGCTCGCCGTCGTAGGCCACGTCGGCCGCGCCGACCCAAGGAATGATCATGTTGTTGGTCATGTGCAGCACGATCTTGTTGTGCTTGCCCTGTTCGGCGAAAGCGGCTCTGATGCGCAAGAAATACCGCCGCGTGGAGAACATTTGATAGGTCGGCTGGACGCGACCGTCCGGCAAACGGTACCCGCGCCCCGCCTCGATGTTGTCACAGGCCACAGGTCGCATGTTATCGACGTAGTAGCCGTCGATTCCCGTTGCTTTGCACCATTCGCCATAGTTGTGCACCATGTAGTCGGTCAACGTCTTGCCGTAGTAGAGGCAATGGCTGACGGAAGTTTGCCACTGGTCGCCGAAGTAGCTCAATTCCGGGACGCGGCTTGGCGGAAGCGCCTGGTGGATGAAATACGGAACGGCGTTTGCCCGGTACTTGTCGAGGCCAAAGATGTATTGGTTGGTGCCCTTGTGTCGGCCTGCCACCAGATCCTTACACTTTTCGATGTCTCGGCAATAAGGAATCGCCAGCCAGATCACGCTGCCGGTCGAGGCGTAGTCGATGAATGTGTCGCCGCACCACCACGAGTCCATACGCCATTGTTCATGCATCGGCTTGACGGGCGACGCCTGAAAAGCAAACGTGATCGTCCGTGGTTCGGAGATCTCGAAGTCTTCGCTGATGAGGTTGAAGACCATATCAACGCTCTTTTCACTGTCCCGCCGGATTTCGATGGCCGGCGTGTTGTCGCTTGGGACCCAGCCCTCGTCGCTGTCGGCAAACCAGCACAAACCGCCCTTGGGCGAGCCGATCCAGACGTAGGGGATGAACGAGCCGACCAATATCGGTTGGCTGTCGACCTTGCGGCTGGTCCAGATCGCTCCGTTCTGATCGCGCGGAAGGAAGCCATAATGAAACCCCGTGCGGATGCCCTCGCCGGCAGCGTGGACGTAGTCGGCCGCCTCCGGTTTGAATGGAACGACCAGCTTGACAGACCTGACCGTCGGTGGGTTGTCCGTGTGACCGGGGTCGAGCGTTGTCGCCACTTTGTACAGGCCGTCGAACTCGACCATGACTTCGCTACGAACCGCCAGATCGCCAAGTTTGCCTGCGAAACCCACCGTCTTACGATGCTCCTGGTTGAAGGCGACCGCGGGCTTGGCGCCAGTGGGGACCATCGTCAGCGTCGTCCCATCCGACAACTCTGCCACCAATTGCATGGGAGCTGCCAGCAACGGGTTCCCGCGGGTGACAATCTGCTTGGGCAAGCCGCCGGCGCCGACCGTCATCTTGCGTCCCCAGACGCCAAAGGCCTTACCGTCGAACGTGACCGGCGTCCAAGGTTCGATCACACGTTCGATATTACCGTGTTTCGTGTTCCACCAATTGAAAGCTTTGGCATGGCCCTTCTTGCTGAACGGGTTGGTTTCCGTCAGGACGACGCCCCCGCTTTCGGCCAGGCAAGTCAGTTTTGTCGTATACTCGCCGAAGGGTAGGTTGCCCGGATGGAGAACACCGTCGACGTAGGCGAGCTGGTCGATTTCTAAGTTGGCTTCGGCGAGCGTCTTTCCTCGCGTATCATGGACCTCGACCAACACACGGTCGATCGTTTTACGGTTGTCGTAGTTGATGAAGTCCCCGGTAACTCGGACGTAGTTGTGAACTGGGTTGAACTGCGTCCGCAACTTGACCACGTCGCCGCGGTCGTTGAACTCTGGCACGTCGTCCTTTCGGAATCCGAAAGCTCGCGTCGAGCTCCAGTCCAGAAGCTTGGTTTTCCCGTCGGCGGCCGTAACCGTAACTCGGAAGCTGCCCTCGCCCGGCTCGTCGAGTGCCGGCAACGGTGCCAAATGGGTCACCCGCTCCTTCTCTACGTTCAGTCGCCCCGTCTTCACGATCCCACCGTCCGATGCGAAACGCCAGTGCACTTGGCTGTCCGTTCGCCCGAAAGCCGCAAGCTCCAACCCGAAACGCTTGCTTCTCGAGCTGCCGACCGATAGCAGATGAATCGTCGGAGCGGTCTTCGACAGGGTGAATCGCGCGTGCGTGTCATTGACGCTGAAGACGCTGGTCCCCTCGAACGAGTTCTGCTCCCAGGGCCGTTTGAAGTTTCGGGCCACCAGACAGGTTAGCGAAGTGCCCTCGGTGAACGGGGCCTGTTTGCCAATACTGTCGCGGGGGATCACCAGTTCCCATTCCCATTCGTTGTCTTGGGTGATTCGGTTTCTTGGTTCCCAGCCGCATTCCCATCCGATACGCGAGTTGCCCACCGATGGTAGATGGATAACATCCATGCGGGCTCCGGCGAAGTTGCACAGGAACTGGTAGAAGCAGTCCAAGCCTGTCTTCGGATCCGTCGAATCGACGTCGAGCCAGATCTCGTAGGAATCATCAAAGACAACGTTGATATCCCGCTCCCGCTTGCGCAGATTCTGAATTACACGCTCGCCGGGCCTGAGCGGCGAACGCATGGCCAGATACAAATTGTCTTCGTCCCACATGAACCAGAAACGCGTCTGCCGAACGCTCACTTCCCGTTTGGTCGTCTGCATGGCATTGACGCTGGTTGCACCCTTCCATTCCGCATCATCAACAACACCGTCGATAGTCGGCTTTGTCCACGCATAAGGCATGACCACCGTGGGTTGCCGGTAGCCGTCCCTGACCGAAGGTCCGTCCGCATCCTGCGCGGCCGTGATTAATCCTGAGACTAGCAGAGCGAACGCCGGAATCGAGTGCTTGATCATCAACATGTGGACTCTCTCCTCGGGTCCTGGAATCCGAATTGACTTGACGCAATTTAGCCTAACACAGCCCGGTGGCAAGCGAGTTGTCGATATCGCGGAGGAATACCAAAAATGGCAGTGGAATGGGGGGCAGGGGAATAGGTTAGCAAAGTCAAATGGCGGAACGACCCGCATCGCCGGGGCGAACGCACGGTCTGGATCGCCAAGGCCATCGACGTGTTTCCCGGCAACAAGTCGATGATGGTGAATGGCAGCGTTTCATGGTCGCGGGACGGGGAAGGCAAAGTAGCTCAGTCCAACAAGCAGGCCCAGAAGGAACAGCGAGATGATGAGTGATGGAACAAGAAGCATGGGCCAATTGACGATGCGAACCGTCGACCTGAGGATCTGTTCGCCGTCAACGGAAAGCGTGTAGGGGAATCGTCCTAGCTTGCCGGTATCCCAGGTGAGTTCGCATGTGTGTGACAAACCATTGTGCATGAACTCAGAATGGCACGATCCTGCGATCTTGAACTGGCCTCCGGACCGCAGTATGGGCGTGCCGTCAAGATGAACGTCGATTGACGCTGTTGTCCATAAGAAGCGCGAGACGAGCCGGGCGTGCACGTCGAGTAACGAGCCGTGCCACTGGACCGGCGGCCCTAATTGCCCTTGAGACTCGGTTGAAGGTGGATCGTAGGGATTCGCCGTCATCTCCGATGCCTACGCTTGCCTTGTTCACACGGTGTTTCTGGAACTCAGTCGGCGGTTGCTTGGCGAACAATGATCGTGTGTTTCTTGTAGTCGGCTTCTGGAAGGTGGATTCGATTGTCGGAATCGACGCGGAAAGAGGCCGAATCGCCAGGATTCAGCGGCCCATAAACAGATCCTTCAAATGAATCAACGAGTACTGAGTCTTCCTTCTCGACTTCAACTCGCAGGCGAACGGACCCAAGCACCTCGTGGCTGTCGTTCCTCAGGCGGCCAACCACCGAGATCGCCTTTCCTTCATTCCCCCGGTAATCCGCTTTGGGCCTCAGAAACATCTCGGAGGATTGAATGGTAACTTGGCCTGCATGGTTGACATCATCCGGGGAATCCGAGAACAGTTCACGATGAATGCCGAACTCCATGAGCAACGCCCAAATCAGAGCAACAAAGAGCAGAAGGCCAAGTCCGATGACCGCAGAAAGAGCAGCAAACCGCATGACGCCCAGGTAGCTTTGGCAGTGCGGACACTTGGTTGCGCGCGCCTCGATAGAATTGAAGCACAATGAGCATGGCTTTGTCTTTGCTGCCGATTCCTGTTCAGACATTGTTACATTCCCCACGGGCTGGATAGCCAACGCTGAACGCCCCGATGGGCACGAGCTTCGAATGACAACCTGATTGTACCGTGCTGCGCGCCACCGAAGCAAGAAAATAGGTGTCCGGATTCCGCGTAGACAATTCTGCAGACGCTGCCGGAATTCGCTTGGCTTCGGCGCGCAGGGCCGTTACACTGAGTGGTGCCCGGCTTTACCGACGTGGGGACCTCGGTCTTCCCCGTCCTTCGTTTGCCGGAGGTCTATTGGCGGATCGAAGATGATGGCATCGTCATCACCCATATAGGTCGTTCAGATTGGTTTCTGCAACCTCCGGGAGGATCTCGTCATGTCTTGGTGTACCCGACTTGTGGCCGCTCTGTTTGTCCCCTTGCTCCTGACGTCTTGTTCTGAGCCGGATCCCCATCAATTACTCCGAGAGATGGCTGCGTTGTACGGGCAGGCCAAGACAGTCCAAGTGACATGCCGCACGACGACACACGTCGAGAGCGCTGGAGTAGACAACAAAACGACAATCAACATGTCCATCGTTGCGGAAAAGCCCAATCGGCTCGCCATCCGCTCGACCGGCGGAATGGCGGGATCGGACATCATTTCGAATGGCGAGAAGATGTTCACCTACATATCGGCCCTCAAGACCTACAGGGAACAGGAAGCACCAGCAGGATTCCGCGAACTCATTCAGGACCCCCGGATGGCGATGGGCGGCGGCATGGGCATTTTTGTCCTGCAGTTGGTAGCCGAGAATCCATATGACAACGTCATGGAAGGCGTCACCTCGACGGAGTACGTCGGTAAGGAAACGCTGGACGGTGTTGACGTTTACCATCTGCGTTTTACCCAGGAACAGTTCGACTGGGAGATGTGGGTCCGAGCCGACGGCGATCCTTTGCTGCACCAATTGTCGGTCGACATGTCCAAGGGCGTGGGTGCGATGCTCGGTCAAGGGAACCAAGACCAGCAGATGAAGATCACAATGGTCAAGCAATACGAGAACTGGAAACTGGACGAGGCCGTTGCGCCGGATACGTTTGCCTTCCAGCCACCGGCGGACGCCAAGCCGGCGGGCGGTTTCCTCGAAGGACTTGCACGACTTGCCCAGAAAGAAGAAGTGCAATCGCCGTTGATTGGTCAGCCCGCGCCTCCGGTCGACCTGGAACTGCTGGACGGCGGTCGGTTGAACCTGCAAGACCATGCCAACCGAGATATCGTGATGTTGGATTTCTGGGCATCCTGGTGCCCGCCTTGCCGTCAAGAAATGCCTGTCGTGGTTGAGGTAAGCCAACAGTACCGCGATCGTGGCGTTGTGTTTTACGCGGTCAACATGCGCGAGGATCGTGGCACCATACAGAAGTACCTTGATGAAACACAACTCGAGGTAACGGTGGCACTCGACACAGCGGGTTCCGTCGGCACAGCATACGGGGCGCGTTCGATACCGACCTTGGTGCTAATTGACCCAAGCGGCGTGGTCCGGGCCGTCCACACAGGGTTCGCGCCGAGTCTTCGAGACGATCTCGTCAAAGAACTGGACGATCTACTGGCCGGCGGAAACGTCGAGGATGAGCCGGAACAGAAGCCCGCGACCGTAGACACGGCGGAATGGAGGACATGGGCCGACGCCACGGGTGGTTTCACGGTCGAGGCCAAGTTCATCGAGTTCAGAGACGGAAAGGCCAAACTCGAAAAGAAGGATGGCACTTTCATCGAAGTGCCGCCCGACAAGTTCTGCGAGGCGGATCAGAAGTACATCCAAGAACTCGCTACGCGGAAGACTGAACCATAGCGTGCGAAACGGGTAGCCGATCGGCCATAGCAGCCGGAGCATGACGCCGAGGCCAAGAACTTGTCTTCAATACACGCCTCCGGAGCCTCCCTACTACGTTGCGTCGAATCCCTCGGGTGCCACATCGGGTACTTTCGACAACACATTGCGGAATTTCTTGCGGTTGCCCTTCATGGCCCGTCGTTCGAGGTAATCGACCGTGTCGAGCGCCGACATTTTTTCTGCGACAGCAGTCGCAATGAACTGATTGATCGAGATTCCGTCCCGCCGCGCCAATTCCTTGAGCTGACGGTGTAACGAGTCGGGCAATCTGAGGCTTAGTGTCGTCATGGGAGGTCTCCAATGATTCGCAGTAGCTCAACCGGCTCGATGACTTCGAGGCCAAATGATTCGACGCCCTGAAAGTCGCGCCGGTTGTAGGTGACGACGTAATCGCAATTGGCGGTCACCGCGAGTTCCAATACCATGTCGTCCTTGGCGTCTTTCAAGAACGGTCGCCACAGAAAGTGAATCTGATGACGAATGCCAATCTTACACAGGTAATCAATCAAGTCCCCAATATCGTCCTGCGAAACCGTCAGCTTCGAGATTTCGCGACGAAGCACGTCTTCGTACTCCAGCACAAGTGGAACGGAGACGTTAATCTCAAAGGCATCCGAATCCACCAGCGAAAGCAGGCGGAACGAAGCTCCACGCCGAGACCGCAAAGCGGAAACGAGGACATTCGTATCGAGAACGATTTGCGGGACCGTCATTCTGGTATCATATGCGATACCGCGCGACACGTCAATGTTAAGCCCAGTTCAGGTCCGGCAGCAGAAGTCCCTATAGACCCCAACCTGCGCGGTACTTCTTCCGGATGAACCGATCCGCCTCGGGGCAGTTTGTGGCTTTCAGGTTTTCGGAGTCCCATTCCAGTTTCTGTTTGACCCGGCATGAGACGATCCCTGCCATCAGGTTTTCCGTCATTTTCCCGCCGTAATCGAAGTTGCACGGAGTTGGGGCGCCGGTCTTGGCACCTTGTATCCACTCTTGGTGATGGCCGATGGAGCGGGGGATCGACGGCTCGGGCCGTTGGTAATCTTCGTACTGTTTCTGCGGCAGAAGGACGTGCCTGCTGTAGTTGGCGAGCAGTTGGCCTTTGTCGCCGTTGAAGAGCATTCCCAGACCGCCCCACTTTTCGAGATCTACGTCCGGCGGAGATTCCGGCTTCTTGCCGCCGTCGTGCCAGTACACGGTCACTGGCGGACGATCCCCGGACGCCGGGTACTCCCACCGAATCGAGAGCCATTCCGGGTAGACTTCGGGGTAACCGCCCTTGGGATCCGAGTCGGCCTCGACCGTAGTGGCGATACCCAAATCCAACGCCCAGCAGCCCAGATCCGTGATGTGCGGCCCCATTCCGCCGATGGTGCCGTGGCCGAAGTCCCACCACTTGTCCCACCACAAGCAGCCGCCGGCGAAGTACGTGGGGTGATAGGGGCGCTCGGGCGCCGGGCCCAGCCACAGGTCCCAATGCAAGTGCGACGGTATCGGATGCGTGTCTTCGGGGCGGTATCGCGGGCCCAGCGGCACTCGGTTGCACCAGTTGTGCACCTCGCGAACCGTCCCGATCGCACCGGCGCGAATCAGTTCCACGACGCGGCGGAAGTTCTCGCCCGCGTGGATTTGAGTGCCCTGTTGTGTGGCCACTTTATCCTTGACCTTCAGGTACGCCTGGCGGACGGCCTGAGCTTCTTCCGGCGAGTGCGCGATCGGCTTCTCGCAGTACACGTGCAACTCGCGCCGCAACGCTCCGACGCTGACCAAGGCGTGAGTGTGTTCGGTGGTGCTGCACACGACGGCATCCAAGTCCTTCTGGTCAAGCATCTTTCGCCAATCGTTGTGCGTCTTGGCGTTGGGGAATCGTTTGGCAGCCCCAGCCAGTTTGTTGTCGTCCACGTCACACAGTGCGACGATGTTCTCGCTGGCGACGCTGTTCATGTTACCGCCCCCACGACCGGCAACGCCGACGATGCCGATGTTCAGCTTCTCGTTAGGCGATTCGCCGCTGGCCAGAACACGACTGCCGACGACCAACGCGCCGGCTCCGGCCCAGGTCGTTCGCTTAAGGAAGTCACGCCGATTCGTTTGACCATTCATCAACCGTCTCCTTGCTTGGCAAGTGGTTATTGTGACGCCGCCTCGAAAAGGGCTTCAAGGTTCTCGAAAGGAATCTCAGGGGTCAACACGTTTGCAGGACTGATGATGTAGCCGCCTCCGTAGGGGCTACCGAATAAGTCTATCAAACGGCGGACCTCGTCCCTGACCTGTTGGGGCGTGCCGCGGCAGAGCAACTGCTGCAGATCAATCGCGCCGCAAAACGACACCCGGCCGCCGAACTGTTGAGCAAGCTGTTTCATGTCCATCGCGCCCGGCTGCACCGGGTCGAGGACATCCACGCCAATGTCGATCAGGTCTGCTACGATTCCCAGCACGTTTCCGCAACTGTGGAACACGACATCCATCCCGTAACGATGGGCCTCGTCAAAAAACGCGATGTAGTGGGGCTTGAAAAACTCCCGCCACATCTCGGGCGAAATCATCAGCCCGGTTTGGCTTCCCCAATCGTCAGTCAGGAAAACCGAGTCCGCACCAAGCTCGCCCCACGCGCGGATCAGTTCCAGTACGTATCCGGCAATCGCATCCAACAGCCGTCTCACTTCGCGTTCGTGAGTGTAGAAACCGCTGAACGTGTCCATCATGCCTCGCACAGCATGTAGACGCTCGAACAGCGCAAGATGAATCGTGCCCATGCAGTACCGGGTGGCTCCGTGTTGTTCGAGTGCGGCTGCGGCGGCATCCAGCCGACCTGGAGCCCGAGGATCGGGAAGCCAACGGTCGAGGTATTCATCCAGTTCCGACCATTCCTTGAGTGGATAATCCACAGGCGTGGCTCCCACGCCGCCGACGGCATGCGCCCAACGCGTTCCCCACTCGTCCTCCCACTCGGCGTCCTGCATCGCCACCTCGATCGGATCGACCTTGGTGTCCAGGTCGGGAGGTTGATACCCGATCCAGAGGTCGTAAGGCACGATGCGGATGGCATCGTCCGGGTAGCGACAAAACAGATCGGCCAACCGATCGCCGTGACGCAGGATGATGTCCAGCGACAGCCGCTTGAGCCAAACCGGGCACCGACCGGACCCTTCGCGCCGCACGGCCTTCTGCACCCAATCCTTGCTGGGCGGCGCGGCCAGCAGCGCCGCATTCACCCGCTCTTCGAACCGCGTGAGTGCGGCCTGCATTTCGGGGAGCGACAACAAGAGATAGTCGTCGTTGGAGCCCATGGCCGTATTCCTCCGGCATGTCGATTCATTGCCACATGCCGATGATCCTAACGCTTATGCTGACGCGGTCAAGGTTCTCGACGACACACTGGCCAATACGAGCAATACCTCGCGGCCGGACATGGCAGAACGAATTGGGCAGAATTTGATTGACGACTGTCCCACGGCCACGCTATTTTGAGGAACGCACAGCCGTGACGATTGTACTTCCCGTTGATTTCAACTCCACATGATCTACCCATGACGAGTCGCCACACATTCTCAGTTCACCAGTCTCTACTGTTTGGTGTTCTCCTCGTTCTCGGCGGGGCGACGTTGTTCTCGACGTCGGCATCGGCGGAATCCTTGGTCGAGTTGACGGTCCGACAGCGTGACCAGGCGGGCGTGGTGATTGAAAAGGCAGTATCACTGGATCCGGCCAAGTCGGCGGTCGTGGTGATCGACATGTGGGATCGCCACTGGTGCAAGACCTATACGGAACGAGTCGGGAACCTGGTCCCTCGAATGAATGACACGTTGGCCGCCGCGAGGAAGCTGGGGATCCAGGTGGTTTTCGCGCCCTCGGACACGACGGATTTCTACAAGGATTCTCCGCAGCGCAAAGCCATGCAGGCCATCCCGCAGCATCCGGCGCCGAAAACGATCGGCTTTCAGGCTCCGCGGCCTCCGGGCCCCACGGACCACTGCGAGTGCGGCCCGGACGAACCGTGCGGAAAGGGGCGGGCGTGGAGCCGTCAGCATCCCGAATTGAAGATCGAAGAAGGCGATCTGATCGGCGACTGCAACAACGGCGGCGAGCTGTTGAGACTTTGTCGCGAGCGTGAAATCGACACGCTGTTGTACATGGGCGTGGCCAGCAATATGTGCGTACAATACCGGAGCTTTGGCATCCGCAACATGAAGAACCACGGCCTTCGCGTGATCGTCGTGCGAGATCTGGTCGAAGCGATCACGGCCAATGGCATCGGGCCGGACGGAAAGCCGGATCCCAATTTCACGCCTGCCAAGGGAAGCTCTCGCGTCGAGCGACATATCGAACAGCACATCGCTGCCACCGTCGAAAGCCGCCAGTTGATTCAGGCAGCCGGAATGAGCCCAAAGGACGGGCGACAGCACATCGTGTTCGTCGTCGCGGAGCAGGAGTACGGCACCGGCGAGACATTGCCTACATTTGCCAAGAAGTACCTCGACAAGGAGTACCGATACTCGTTCTGCTTTGCCAGAGGCGACACGGGAGCGGAGCGAAACGACGTGCCCGGCCTCGAGGCGGTGTACGACGCGGATCTACTGGTCCTGTCCATGCGACGTCGCGCGTTGCCGGTCACGCAGATGGACCATCTGGAGCGGTACATCCGTTCCGGCAAACCGCTAGTAGGCATCCGGACAAGTGTTGTACCGTTCCAAGTGCACGAGCCGGTCCCGGCGGGCCACGTCGGTTGGAGTGACTTCGACCGAGAAGTGCTGAAGTGTCACTACCAGGGCTACGACGCCCGGTCTCGAGAGACAGGCTGTGACGTGGCGGTGGCGCCCGACGCGCAAAGTCATCCGGCTGTCAGGCAAATGGCATCGACAAAGTTCCACAGCGCGAGTTGGCCGTATCGGATGGAACCAGTGGCCGACGCGGTCACCGTCCTGATGGCCGGGCGTTGGTCGGAAGACGAACCGGCGTACCCGGTTGCCTGGACCGCCACGTACAACGGTGGCCGAGTCTTCTTCACCACGTTGGGGCATCCAAGTGATTTCAAGAACGAAGCGTTCAACGAACTTCTACTGGGCGGAATCAGATGGACCCTGGATTCGTCCGGGCGAAAAGACGAATAGACCGAACCTCGATTTCTAATAGGTGCTATAGCATGTCTGTCCAAGAATTGATTGCAGGAATTAGGAGCGAAGATGCCGGCACGCGTTGCGCGGCCTGGCAGACCGCGGGAGAATACGGCGCGTCGGCGGTGATACCGCTGGCGGCGGTGATGGGGGAATCCGGCGTGGACCAAGAAGTGGCCAGGGCCGCGAAGAACGGCCTGTGGGCAGTCGTTCGCAGTGCGTGGCCTCCTGGCACTGACGCTGCCGATGGATCGGTTGTTTCGGCCTTGATCGAACTGTTGAAAGGCGAGCAGCCCGTCGCGGTTCGTCGCGAAGCGTTGTGGATGCTGTCGGAGATCGGCGGCGCCGAGTCGGTCGAAGCAATCGCAGGACTGGTGACAAACGGACAACTGCGCGAGGATGCGCGGTGCGCGTTGGAGCGGATTCCGGGCGAGAAATCCCTCGATGCCCTCAAACAAGCGTTCGACGCCGCGGCGGAGGATTTCAAAAGCAACTTGGCGCAGTCGCTGCGTGCGAGGGGCGAAACGGTTGACGGCGTGCCGTGCCGTAAGCTTACACCGGTTTACAAGACGAAGGCGGATGGGGAATGATGAGCTGAGGCGGTGAGGCGGATCTTGGTAGGTCCCGCTTGCCGAGCGGGACCTGGAGTTCGATCGTTGGAGTTCACGCTTCAGCGTGTTTCTTGGACCTGAATGAAGAAAGCACGCTGAAGCGTGAACTCCAACCACCCGGAGGTCCCGCCCGGCAGGCGGGGCCTACTGAGTGCCCTTCAACTCACAGGGAATACCTCTATGCACAAACCAAATCGACGACATTTCCTCGCCGCTACCGGCGCGGCTATTAGCGTGCCAACCTTGATTCCATCGAGCGCATTCGGCGCCAACGACCGGTTGAACGTCGGTCATATCGGTGTCAGCGGCAGGGCCGGAGCGCTGCTGCAGTACGACTTGACGCTCGAGCAGACCGGGCTCACTCACGTCGTGGCCCTTTGTGACATCGACCAGCGGCGACTCGCGCAGGCCGCGAAGAATTTGCCGGATGTGGCGTCCTATTTCGACTACCGCGAAATGTTCCAACGCAAGGACATCGACGCGGTGATGATCGGCACGCCCGATCACCTGCATTCCGTGCAGACGGTCCACGCTTGCGAATCGGGCAAGCACGTTTACGTAGAGAAGCCTTCGTCGGTCACGATCCAGGAGGGCAACGCGATGATCGCGGCGGCGCGCAAGCACAATCGTGTCGTGCAGGTGGGCTCCCAAGCGCGCTCTGCCCAGCCGGCTCACCAGGCTTGCACTTACATCCGCAACGGCATGCTTGGCCAAGTGAAGAAGGTGACGTGCTGGCACACGCTAAACCCGACCGCCCGTCCGAATCCCGATACACCGCCACCGTCAGAACGGTTTTGGGATATGTGGCAGGGGCCGTTGCGTTGGCGACCGCACAACACGAACTTCTATCCGGGCAAATTCCGCTTCATCATGGAATCCGGCGGCGGCGTGATCCGCGATCGTGGAGCGCATGTATTCAGTATCATTCGTTGGTGCATGGACGCCGACGACCAGCAGCCCGTGAGCATCGAGGCCAAGGGCACTCCGCCCAAGCAAGGTCTGTTCGACTGCCCGGTGGAAATGGAGGTTGTCTACACGTTCAAAGACCCGGACTGGCAGGTCGTCTGGTCTCAGCCGGGCGAGCATCGCGGTTCGGGTGGATTCGGCATGGTGTTCCACGGCGACAAGGATGAATTGGTGGTGTGCCGCGACGGTACCCGGATTGCTGCGGACGAGAAGGCCCGGAACTTCAAGGTGCCCGCGGGCGGTGTGGAAGTCTACCGCATGGACAAGCACGCGGACTATAACGTGAATCACGTGGAAGACTGGGTCCAGGCCATCCGAACCGGCCGGAAACCATGCATGCACATCCAGGCGGGCCACAACGCAGCGACCATGTGCATCATCGGCAACCTCGCCTACTTGCTCGGCCGAAAGCTCCAGTGGGACGGCAAGAAGCAGTGTTTCGTGGGCGACGCTCACGCCAACCGTCTACTGGGCACGCCGCAGCGTCATCCCTACCACTTATGATTTCAAACTGTAAACGCTAGATGAAAAGGGAGACAGGATCTCCCAAAAGGAAAAACATCTGGCAGGGGAAAATCGACCATGGTCAGCAACGAGAAAACGGCTCCGACCGACGTCGACCGCCAGTGGTTTATCGTTGGCCGCTGGCAGGAATATGAAGGCGAAACGCGAGCCAATCTGCTGCGAATCATCGGCATCGCCGCGTTTTATATCGTGGAACTGGCCAACTACCACGGCGTGCGTCTGGGCGTGTTCGAGATGCCGCGCGTGGTCGAGAAGCCTTTCCATCAGTCGGTCACGGCGCTGGCGGTTGCCTGGACGCTCATGTCGCTCGTGATCTTGTACTGCCTGAGCCATCGCATCTTTCCGGCCGTGCTGAAATTCGTGTCCACCGCCTGCGACGTCGCATTGCTGACGGCCATCCTGGTGATGGCCGATGGTCCGAAGAGCCCGCTGGTGGTGGGCTATTTCCTGCTGATCGCCCTTTCGGCGCTCCGCTTCAACTTGCCGTTGATCTGGCTGGCCACGGCCGGTTCGATGGCCGGCTATCTTGTGTTATTGGGCAATGCCAAGTGGTTTGACGAATCGGTCCGCGTGCCTCGATACCATCAGATCATTTTTCTCTTGGCTCTGGGGCTCAGCGGGATTGTGCTCGGTCAGGTGATCCGCCGTGTTCGCAGTCTGGCCAAGGATTATGCGGCCCGCGTCGAGTCAAACCGTGGAGCGCCGTCATGAATTCGCCACCGGACCACGACCCGCGGACATGCCCGGAATGCGGAGCCACGCTTCGTAGCGAAGCAAGCCGTTGCTGGCTGTGTGCCAAGACGATAGAGACCTCGACCGCAACAGCCGCTCAGCCGCTTTGTCCGGCCGAACAATTCGCGGCTCGCCAGTTCAGTCTTTCGTCGCTGATGCTTATCATCACACTGCTGGCGGTCGTGCTGGGCGTCGCACGCCTTTCGCCGGGGATCGGGGTCGGTTTGGCGATTGTGGCCACGCCGGCGTTGGTGCGAACGTGCATCACCTCCGTGCGCAGAAAGACCCGCGGTCAGCCCATGACGCCGCTGGAAAAGGTAGGCGTCTTTGCCGCCACGCTCGGCGCCGTCTTGACGATTGTTATCGCCGCAGTAGCCGCGTTTTACGCGACTTGTTGGGTGGGCTTTTTTGGCGGCGCCACGGTCAGCTCGATCTGGGCAAAAGGCTACGACTCGATCGGATGGGGACTGGTTACCGGCGTGCTGCTTGGCCTCGTCGTGGGCCTTTATGTCGCCTATCTTTCGATTCGTCTGCTGTGGTTTCGTAAAGGGAAAAGGAAGAAACGCACAGGGGAGCGGGCGGATGAACACGGCAGCAACGAATGAAGAACGATGCCCGGAATGTGGCGCCATCGTTCGGGGTGAAGCCGACAAATGCTGGCTGTGCGGCAGCTCGCATTATCCGGTCGCGGAACTTGTCGGGCCGGGCGAATCTCCTTTTGCAGAGCGCACCGACGCACAGTTCAGCCTCTCGACGCTGATGCTGGGCGTTACGCTCTTGGCGGTCCTGTTTGGCGTATTTTGCATGGCACCAGGGGCGGGCGTTGTTTTGGCCGTTCTCGTGGTTCCCCCTTTCTTGGCAACGTGCATCTTTACGAAGCACAGAAAAGCCCGTGGTCAGCCGATGTCCGCCGTGGCAAAACTGGGGGTCTTCGGCAGTACATTTGGCATCGTGATTGTCATCGCGTTCTGCTTGGTTGGTGTCGTTGCGGTAGCCGCGGTGGCGGCGTTTTTCGTGATTTGCGTGGCTGGGGCCGGTCAATAGTGTAGGCGCCGGCGGTTGGCGCACGCAATGTTGAACGGGGACGGGCGACTTTTCCGGGGTCCGCGTCAGAGTCGAGTCTTAAGTCAAGAAAGACTCTCGCCCCCGTTCGGTTTGTTTGCGGCTTTTCGAGGAATGGGATGTGAACTGGACGTACGTAGCGATTATGAGCGCCGCCATCGCGACGGGGTTTTTGTTGTACCGCAGGATGCGCGAGCCGGCGGATCGGAAATGGTGGGAGACGCTGGGCATCGGGCTGGGCGCATTTTGCGGTGGCATGATCGGGGCCAAGCTGCCTTTTGTGCTGGCTGATTGGGAAGGTTTCTTGAGCGGAGCCGCGTGGTTCCACGACGGAAAGACGATCGTGACCGGGCTGGTGGGCGGCTATCTGGGCGTGCTGGTGGCCGAGTGGTCGTTGGGCATCCGCAGCCCAATGTGCGACAGCTTTGCTGCGCCGGTGGCCGCGGCGGTTGCCATCGGCCGCCTTGGCTGCTTCGAAGGCGGCTGCTGCTTCGGCACCGTCACTTCCCTGCCCTGGGGAGTCGATTTCGGCGACGGGCTCGCTCGCCATCCCACACAACTGTACGAATCCGCGTTTCATCTGTTTGCCGCGATCGCTATGTACCAACTGTACCGGCGGCGGCTACTGCGCGGGCAACTGATCCGCGTGTATTTTGTCTCCTATTTTTCGTACCGCTTCCTGACGGAATTCATTCGTCCCGAGCCACAGATTTGGCTGGGACTGACCGGTTACCAACTGGCCAGCTTTGTTCTGGTGCCGCTGTTCGTCTTCTGGTGTTGCCCCAGTTGCCGACCGCAGCGATTCGGTGCCCGGCGAAAAGGCAGGCGGCAAGCGCCGTCGACCGTTTCGGCAGACCGCCTGCCGAAGGAGACCCGGACACTGTGCCCCACTTGCCTGCAGCCTGTCCTGGGTGAGACCTACGAGCAGGATGGACGAGTCTACCTGCAGCGAGAATGTCCTGATCACGGCGACGGGCTTGCGCTGGTGAGTTCGGACCGGCGGCACTACTACCTGCGCGACGAGGTCCCCCACGCGCCGTCGGATCTCGTTCGCTGCTGTTGCTCTGACGGCTCTGAAGCGTGTCCGGCCGATGACAACCCGGGAGGGCGAGGCTCCCGCCGAGCCGCGGAATCCGCCCATCGCGCAGGCTCAGCAGGAGCTTCGCCCTCCCATGAGGCGTCTCCCGGCGCGGATCGCTGCGCCGATCCGCGACATAAGACCTGCGTGGCGCTGCTGGAACTAACCGACGCCTGCAACCTGCGATGCCCCGTTTGTTACGCCCAGCGCCCGAGCGGGCGGCACCGCCGCTTTGAGGAATTGTGCGCGGACCTGGAAGCGTTTCTCGCGCATCGCGGACCGCTGGACGTGCTACAGCTCAGCGGTGGCGAACCGTTGCTGCATCCGGACGTGCTGCGGATTATCGACCACTGCCGCATGCTGCCTATCGATCATATCATGATCAACACGAATGGTTTGCAGTTGATCGAGGCGGAGGGGCTGGCCGCGGAATTGGCCCTGCGCAAGCCGCGTTTGGAGTTGTTCCTGCAATTCGATGGGCTCGACGCGACAAGCCATCAGCTCCTGCGCGGCGCCGACTTGCTGGAGCAGAAACTCGCTGTGATCGACACGGTGGTTCAGCACGATTTGCCGACGACTTTGGTTTGTACGGCGGCCCAAGGCGTGAACGAACAGCAACTGGGCGCGCTGCTACGGTTTGGCCTTGGCATCCCCCAGGTTCGCGGCATTACTTACCAACCGGCGACATGGAGTGGCCGCTTTGACCGTCGTACCGATGCCCTGGACCGCGTCACGCTGGCCGACGTCGTGCGGCTGCTGGTCGAGCAGAGCGATGGTCTCTTGGTGCATGACGACCTCAAACCGTTGCCGTGTTCGAATCCCAACTGTTGCGGCTTTTCGGTCATCGCCCGGCCACGCGGCCAGCCAGCGATGCCACTGACGCGAATGGTGGACTACGAGGACCACATGGATCGTTTGGCCGATCGCGTGAATTTCAACTTCGCCGACGCCGATGCGTTGTGCGGCAACGATTTCGGAGCCGAAGATTTTTTTCGCGTCATCATCAAGCCCTTCATGGACGCCTACACCTACGACCAGGATCGCATCGACGAATGTTGCGTCCACATCATCCGGCCCGGCGGCCGGGCTGTCTCGTTTTGTCGATTTAACATAGTGGAACGCGCGGCGGACTGCGAGTGCGAGGAGTCCTGTGCATCTCTGGCAACGACATCACCCGGAACCTCTTGAGAATCGGAGTGGACTCATGGGATCGGAGAACGCCAACGGTGACGGATCGCTACGGCATGTGCGATGGTTCGTTGTGGCTATGGTGGTGGTCGGCGGGGCGTTACCGCTTGTTCTTTACTGGCTGATGCTCGGCAGCGTGGCGGCCGTGACGCCGCAGCGTGCGGTAGAACTACTTCGACGGGACCCCAATACGGCTGTGCTGCTCGACGTGCGCAAGCCGGAACAGTTTTCGGCCGGGCACATCGACGGCGCCGTCAACTGGGCGCTTGAAGAATTGCTGTCGGTCAGCGACGCCGACAAGATGCCGCCAAGGTTCCGTGGCAAGACGCTGCTACTTGTCTGCGACGTTGGCGCGACCAGTTGCCTGGCCGCGCGGCATCTGGCTGGTGCGGGCATCGAACCGGCCGTCAATGTCCGGGGCGGTATCCAGGAATGGATTCACAGTACCCGTCGGCGGGATGGCGAGATCTACGAGCGATGGCGAAACGCGTCGGATCAGGTGGAACCGTTCCCATTTCGCGAGTCCCCTTGCCTGGAACAAGCCCTGGCGGTGATTGCTTTCTTTCTGATCAAGCCCATCTACACGCTCATTGCATTGATGCTCGTGATTCTCTTATGGCGCAGCCGATCGCCGGATTTGACCGCGCTGCGTTGGGCGATGATCTTCTTTTTTCTTGGCGAGAACGCATGCGCAGCGAATTATTTGGCCTTAAAGGAAACCTCCTATTTGCTGGAGTATCTGCATAGCTACGGGATGCTCCTGTGTTTCGGATTTGCGGCCTACGCGGTGTTCGAAGGATTGGACCGCCGGGTCCTGATGCTTAGCGACCCGGAGCGGCGGTGCGCCGCTTTGCCCCTTTGCGGCTCGTGCATCAAGCACGCCGATGTGCCGTGTGGCTTGAAACGCATGTTCTACTTCATTCTTCCCGTCATGATCGTGCTCTCCGCCACGCTGCCCACGGCGGACTGGCAGGACACGTCGTACAACACGCTGGTTTTCGGCCAGCTCTACAATTATGCTCATCTGAGGATCTACCAGTTGTTCGAAAACGGGTACTGCGCGACGGCAGCGATCTTGATGTTCACGCTCTCGCTGTTGATGTTGGCGTTCGAGCGCGAGGGAGCTGTGGCGAAAGCCAAGATCGCCTTCGCCGCCGGTCTTGGGCCGTTCGGATTCGGGATGCTGCGGATGCTCCTAGGCAGCGCCTACGATGAGAACCGGGTGTGGTACCTTTTCTGGGAAGAGACGACGGAGTTGCTTTTCATCCTCGGCATCTGCTTTGTGCTTTGGACCTTCCGGCGCCGGCTGCTGCCGGCGTTGGTGCCTGCCCGGCACGATTGACATAGCCGCACGGGTCACGTCAAGAGTTCATTAGCCCCGTTCTCCGGCCACCAGAACTTTCACAGCCGGGTTTCCGATAACGATGCCTTTGGCCAGCATGGGAGCAAAAACGGCGACCGGCTCGAAATTGGCGTTGTCGATCGCCATGTGGATTAGATCGCTGCCGGAAAGCGTTGGCCTGCCGGCGCGCACGGTCAACGGCAAACTGACGTCGCCAATGCCCTCAAATGCGCGATAAACGACTTCGGTACACACCAGACGATCGGCACGACGAAAGTCGAAATCGAAATCGTACGCCTTGCCCTCGTGTGGTAGAACTCGCCCGAGTGCACGGCCAACATCGGACACCTGAAGCTTTGGTCGGAGAATGACGGCCGAGTCCGACGCGAACGGGGAATCCAGTGACCTGACGAAGACACCGTCTTTCATGGACTCCAAGACGCGGTCCTCGCCGTCACCGGCGGCTTTCAGTAGACGGCGCCAGCGGGGACGATGTTCGTCCTTGACGCCGCCCTCCAGCGTCTGCAGCAATCGCACGTTGCCCAGGTACAACGCAGCGTGCGGCCAGTAACCGGGCAGGAAGTAGTTCGTCAGCGCGTACTCTTTGCGAACGATGATTACGTCGCCGGGTAGCAGCAGCGACCGAAGCCGGCCCGCAACGTCCGCTGGTAACGCAGGTCGGTGGCCGAGTCGCACGTACCTGTCCGCAACCAGATTGCCGCCCCACTTCTGCAGGCCATACATTGCCCGGCCCAGGAGGCTGCAAGCCAGTTTGCGCACGATTTGCGAGGCTCGCGTGCGCAGTTTCACCCGAGTGAATTGTGCGACGGTAACATCCAGCCGGTGTCGCAATCGGTCGACAATCTGCATCACCGGATCGAGTTGCGAATTCGCCGCCCGCTCGCGTAGCTGCGCCTGGCTTTCCTCGAAATACTCGATGGCGTGGTACAAGTGCCAGGCATTGCGTGCACTGAGCAACGACTGCTGGACGTGATCGTAAACGCCGCCTTCGATACCAAACTGCGGCAGCGGTTCGTTCAGCTTCTGTCTTACCAGCGGCCGGTTGTGCACGGTGTCGCGCAAAAACCTCGCAGCGTCCACCAGCAGCAAGGCGGCAGCGAAGGCGGTGAGAAACACGGCCGGGCGATCTTCTTCCACCAATTCCGTGTCCGTTCGGAACGACGTGATCAGTTCGAACAGCGCGTTTCGAGTCTGCCAGTAGGAGACAAGCAGACCCTGCGCGGCTTCCTCTTCGTCTGGCGTGAAGTACCCGCGTTTGGATGCGGACGCACGGTCGGCTAGCTCACGGGCCGACTGCTTCAACTCCTCGAAGTAAGCGGCAACGTGGATGACACTACGAATGCCGGAGGTAATCTCGGATTCGTTCATGAATCGGCCTGCTCACCGACCAGCGGAATCCACCTTGGTGACATCCTGTATTTGCCAGCGTGCATCGTCGTGGTCGGTGTCGTACTTGCGACTAATGGAGACCAGGAACGAGAGAGTCTGCGGTTGGCCATCGGCTTCGTAGTCGATCGCGTAACGTTGAACGACCACGTCGATTTTTTCGCCTGAGTCGTGATAGACCCCGATGTCTTCATCAGCCACGAAACGCAGCGTGCCTCGCCGACCCAGTTCGACGATCTTGCTGAGCGGCGGCGTTTCAAAGAACGCCTGCATGTCTCGTCGAGCGTCTTCGTCGCCTTCGTAATAAGCCTCGATGTCCTCACCACGCGTTTGGCGTTGTCTCTGCGGCAAGTGCAATTGGTGAGCTTCGTGCAAGTGTCCTTCCCGCACCAACTCGTCGACCCATTTGCTTGTGTGCGGTCTGGCCAGACGATACAGAGCCCGTTGCCGAACGAAATCCCGCGTCGCCGCAAACGTCAAGAAGACCAAACCGAGCGCCAGACCGACTTGCGCCGCGCCGCGGCCGACCACCACGGCTTGTTCCTTACGGATGGTCCGTAACGCCACAACGGCCAGCATGACACCGACAATGGGAACGCACCACAGGACTGGACTGAAAATCGCCGTGAACGAAAGCAGCCCCAGCAAGAGCGAAATGACGGCGATCCGACTGACCGACCGGTAGTGAAGGACGTTCTCTTCCTCGGCAGGCGACAGACCGATATGTTGTTCGTGATTGTCAGACATGTTACTTCAGCACGCGCTGCAATTCTGTCAACGATGTGGTGCCTTGCGCCACCAACACGATGCCCTCCTCCTGCAATCCCCGATGTCCGCCGGCGCGTGCGATCTTCCGCAGCACCTCCAGCTTGGGTTGCTTCACAAGGGCGTCCCTTATCTGGTCGGTAATCTCTAGCAGTTCGAAAATACCTGTGCGGTCCCGGTATCCGATGCCGCCGCATTGAGGGCCTTCTTTCCTGCACAGCGGACATGCACCGGGCGGTAGCCCTTCCTTCATTTCTCTCTTCTCCCGTTCGGGATCGGGCGGCGGCGGCTGCCATTCGCGATACAACGCCTTTACCCGACCGGGAGGAATCCCCAGCTTCTGCAGCAGTTGAGGCGGCGGTTGGTAAGGCTGCTTGCAGGTGTCGTTCAGCCTCCTGACCAAACGCACGTTTAGCACGGCGCGAACGTTTTGGGCGAACTCCTTTGCCGACGCTTTCAGCAGCAGCACACGCAAGAGTGCTTCTACGGCGTCCTTGGCCCGGACGCCTGCGACGATCAACTTGCCCTCATTGGGATCGCTGGCCAATTCGCACATTTTGTTCACCGTCGCGGCATTGCACAGGTCCGCGAGCGTGAAGACATCCGGTTGTCTGAGCAGCAGCTTCTTGATCATTTGGTCCGGCGTCTCGCCTGCCGCACCGTTGAACGTCTCCATGTTGACGTTCTCGACATCCGTCTCGTGTTTGCCCTCGTCTTCGATGCCGATAAAGTCCCGCAGCAACCGGTCCGTGGACTTGAGGGTCGCGTTCCAAGTTGTCGTGAAGCCGCCGCCTGGCGGGGCAGAAACGAGCACGATCCCTCGTTCGGCGCGCAAGTGCTCGCGCAGCTTTTCCTGCATCGCCTCGCGCATGCCGACGTCGTTCAGTGTCTTGAAGACTCGTTTCTTCTTCGGAGCAAGGTCGATGATGACCCGTTCACCCGTCTTGACGCCCTGACTGGTAATCGTCCCGTTGAACTTGACTTTGGTGACTTCATGTTCGATCAGGAATTTGCCTTCCTGCCGGGCACGCCGTTCTTCCGGCTTCATACCGGCAAGGCATTTCAGCGCCATCAGCATGGCGTCCCCAGTAATCCGGTCGCGCGGATCGATGTTGTGCCACATGCCGTCGATCATGTAACGTCCGGAAACCACGTCCTTGCTGTAGTCCAGCATCACCCTGTCGGCGCGTCTGGCCACCGCATCGAATACCAGTTCTTTTGTCGGGACGGCGGCTTCGCTCTGTCTGCAAGCGATTTCCCGTTGCTGGTTCTCCGCAGGCGACGGGCTATCCGCTTTGAGATCAATTGGCGGCTCGAAAACTTGAACTTTCTTTTTTCCAAACAGACCCATGTCTAGCAAGCCCCCTGAAAACGATTGATGTGGGGTAAAGGGCAATCTGGGATTCTACCACTTCTTTCGACGTCGTTAAAGGATTGCCGGTGCCGCGGCATCAATGCCTTTGATGGCCATCTTCAACGCCTCCGGGTTCGGTGCCACGGCAAACGCCGTGGGTCGATCGATCAATTCCTCGTCGAGCAGATGCTTCAAACTCATCGTAAAGTCCTGCATACCATCTTCCTTACCGATCCGGATGGCGTCGGGCAGTTTATGGTCCTGGCTTTCCAGTACCAGTTTTCGAACGACAGGACTGAAGTACATGATCTCGACGGTCGGCACGCGGGCCACGCCGGGTTTGATCGATTTGAGCAGTTTCTGGGCAATAATCCCCTTCATATTGAAGGCGATCGCGCTGCGAATCGCTCCGTGCATCTCTTCGGGGAACAAGTCGAGAATACGACCGATGGTCGTCGCAGCGCTGGAAGCGTGGATCGTACCGAACACCAGGTGCCCCGTCTCGGCTGCGTGGATGGCGGTCATAAACGTCTCTTCGTCGCGCATCTCGCCCACCAGCATCACGTCCGGGTCTTCGCGAACGGCGTGTTTCATGGCGATGGCAAAGTCCTTGACGTCCTGACCGATTTCTCGCTGGTTGATCAGGCACTTCTCCTCGGTGAAGACGAACTCGATCGGATCTTCCAGCGTAAGTATGTGCTTGCGATAGGTGCGGTTGACCAGGTTCAGCATCGACGCAATGGTCGTCGACTTACCCGAACCCGTCACGCCCGCCAATAACACCATTCCCTGGTCGTAATGGCACAGTCTGTCGACAGAGGGTGGCAGGTAGAGCCCCTCGAAATCCGGAATAAAGTTGTTGATGCGCCGCGCGACGAGCCCCATTTTCCCAAGCTGAGTCAACATATTGACGCGGAAACGCCATTCCGTCTCGTCCACGTCGCAGGTGTGCGCGAAGTCGGCACCACCGTCTTCCTCGAAGATCCTACGGTTCCTTTCGTTCATCATTGGCCACAGCAGACGCACCATTTCCTCAGAGTCCACCTCCGGAGAATTCAGCGGCCGAAGCTCGCCCTTCACTCGGACCATCGGCGGGCGTCCCACCTTCATGTGCAAGTCGCTGCCTTCTAGCTTCACCAGGGCTCGGAAGAACTTGTCCACCTCCAGCTCTTCTTTGTGGCCTTTGAGAGTCTCCAGAATGCCGGCATGCCCGCCCATACCGGCCTGCACGGTTTTCGGTTCGCTTTCCACAACGGTTGCCATCGGTATCAATCTCCCACGAAAGTTGGTCAAAGCCGCACAGGTACTCCGTGCGCAGCCATCACCTCTTTGGTCTCTCGAATCGAATACTCGCCAAAATGGAAAATACTGGCCGCCAACGCGGCGTCGGCTTTGCCCGCCAGCACGACCTCAGCCAAATGCTCCGGTTTTCCGGCCCCGCCGCTGGCCACGACGGGAATCGAGACGGCCTGGCTGACCGCCGCGGTGATTTCCAGGTCATAGCCGTCTTTGGTGCCGTCACAGTCCATGCTGGTCAATACGATTTCGCCAGCCCCAAGTTCTTCGACCTCGCGCGCCCAAGTAACAGCCTCCAGGCCAGTGGGAATCCTCCCACCATTGATGTGGATCTCCCAGGACTCGCGCCCGTTCTTCTGGACGCGTTTGGGATCGATGTTCACGACAATGCACTGGCTGCCGAATCGCTTCGCAGCCATGCGGACAAACTCCGGGTCGCGGCAGGCGGCCGAATTGATCGACACTTTGTCGCTGCCGGCATTCAAAAGGTCTCGAATATCCTCGATCGTGCGAATGCCACCTCCGACCGTCAAAGGCATGAACACCTGCTCAGCGGTGCGTCGCACCACGTCGATCATAATGTCTCGGCCTTCGTGGCTGGCAGTGATGTCCAGAAATACTAACTCGTCGGCCCCTTCTTCCTCGTACCGCGCAGCCACCGCTACCGGATCGCCGGCGTCTCGAAGGTTGACGAAATTCGTCCCCTTCACCACGCGGCCCCGGTTGACGTCCAGACAGGGAATAACTCGTTTTGCAAGCATATGGCGGTCGGCTTCGCTTTCACCAGCGCAAGAATCAGCGAGAAAATTGCCAACCCCATAGCCTAATTCATGGCCTCGACAGTGGTCAAGCGCCCGGCAGCCAAGTGCCCGGCAGGGGTTCCTGGCGGCCAGGGTGTCCTGCGGTCAGCCGGAGGCTGACCGCAAAATGTGGGAAAATAGGGGGGGTTCGCTGCCTTCGGCCGCAGCCATACCATTCTCGCGATATGTCGAAGTCCTCGCCAAGCGCGAGCTACAGCCACCCGCCGAAAGCATAATGCGACCGAGAAAACGGGGGCTCAGACGCTTCCTGCCATGAAAACCAGGGGAGAAATACGGCTTCTTCGCGGCAGTTCACTGCCCATGCCAGGCGTTCGACGGTGACATGGGTAAGATCGTGTACGCCGAAGGGGTCCCCGCGGAGATCTTCGATGGCCCGCCAGAAAGCGTTCGGTAATGCGGCGCGGGCACAAGAACGGCCCGGGTCTAAGTAACGATTAGACCCGGCCCACTTAGTTGCCCTCACTGTCGAGCATGACGCGCCTCCGCGGCCGAACGCCACGCATGAGACGCGATTGTTGGCAAGGCGTTGTTCCTATCACTTCCACAGTTGCCACCACTTCTTCTCGGCACTGCTCTTTTCCGTACAGCTCCGACCCAGGATCTCTGCGATCGCAAAACAAGCGTTCTTTTCCGCATTCTGCAGCGGTGTGTCACCATCCTCGTCTTGAGCGTTAACGTTTGCTCCTGCTTTGACCAGGAGGCGCACAATCTCCGCAGACTTATCCTTTGCGGCCCAGTGAAGTGCAGTCTCGCCAAAGGAGTCTGTACCCTCGATGTCATCGCCAGCTTCGATACGGGACTTTACTGCGTCGACATTCTGCTTCTGGACAGCGTCAATCAGTGGCGTGATTCGCTGCTGTCTGCAGTTGATGATAACATCAGCCATTACGTACCCTCCTCGTTCCAATTCAGTTTGTCATTGCCCTCAAGTGCGATTCGTCCATTAGTCACGGTGTTCAGGCTCCCAGCCATGCCTTCAGTATTGTTAGCAGGATAACTACAAGAACGAATATCAGGAACGCTCCAATACATCCGCAAGGACTGTCGCCTTCCTGTTTTGGTCCAGACGCCGTCGAAGAAGAACTACTTCCCGACGAGCAGTAGGGACAATTCAGGAACGCACTGTTTCCGCCCTTGTAGCCCGCACATCTGCCACAGAATGTGCGGTCACATTGACGGCAATGGTAAGCAAGGAAAATATCGGCGGCCGTGAAAGTCTTTCTGCATTTGGCGCATTCTTCCGACATCGTGGCGTGCTTTCTACGCTACTCGTTCAATTGGTGGCCGGGTTGCTGTGTGGTGCCAGCGATTGGGTTAACTCGGAGAACACGCGAAGCTATCTCTTGTCGAGTTCAGCTCGTTGTTGGTCCCTCTCACCAACATGGTGCTGGGAAGAGGACGTGTTGTCTTCAAGCACGTGCAGTTCGTTGGCTGCCTTCGTCACGAGGATCGTAGATCCAGGCTTCGCAGGGAAGTCTCCCGATGAAAACGGCGCGTCGTAGCAAGGGTACTGTGATGAAGAAAAAGCCCACAAAGAAGGGCGTGAGAATCCAAACGAGTGCAGTATAGCTCAGGAGCCAGAGCCCGAGGCGTCGTCGTCTCTTCAGACAGACATGGGCAGAGGTAGACGTGGCCAGGACCGGAGCGTAGAGAAGCAGAAGGCCCAAGATCGCGTCCCACGATTCGGCCCAGTCAGTGGTGAGCAGCAGAACGATGGCAAGGACGGTCATCATACCGGCGTACCAGACGGACACCTTTACGTTCCATCGGAGTCGTCGGAATATGGCCTCTATCTCTCGCTGCGAGAGGTGGCTGGGCACAGACCTGAAGATCCACAGGAGGATAGCCACGATAACGATGAACAACGTTGCATCAAAGAACCTGTGGCTCGGCGTTCCCGAATAGCGTTCCCTATCCAGAATCTGGAGCGCCAAGATCCAGATGACACCAAGTCCGACGACAACGCGTTGCGGCAGGTTGAGCACTCTCTTGATCTTCGATGCGCCGTCAGTAGGCAAACTCATGGTACTCCTGCCTTCCGACCGTTGTCTCGATGGACCAATGACAAGCATGAGCCGCCGGAATATCCCCGGTCAGAACAATCGAAAGACTCCGGATTACACGACTTTACTGCAAAGTGTGCTAGCCGCCGGCACGTGGCGGAGCTCAGGACTCTCAATGTTCTCCCAAGACTTTTCATCGTTATGTCTCCTCATCGAAGACCGGGCAGCTCTCGCGTGTCTGCCTATAGAAACAACGCAGGGGCGCCACGCGACTTTGATAATGGTTGTCGGACCAGAGATCGCTGCCGTCATTGCCGCCGCCAACTACTTCGCGAGCCGCAACACGCATGGTCGGTCCTTTCTCACTGGCTGGAACAGCACAAATCTGCCGTAGAAAACGTACTTGGCGCCACCCGGTGACTCAAAGACCTTGGCAGGCTTCCCGTAACGTTGCTCCGCGGCGTGGAGCGTGAGCTGGTTGCGTCGCAGGAAGCATAGGAACTGGGTTTCTTCCGTTTTGGTCATACTACATTTTCCATCTCCGACCAGATCCTCGTGCAAAAGCATTTTGACTTCGACATCGTCCCACTGTGGGGAAACTTGCACCATGTCCAACAGCTTTTCTACAGGCAGGTCTATCGCAGGCACATAGCTTGACCAATAGTCCAAATCCTCTTGTGCTTCCGGGTCAATTTTTCCATCCTTCACCAACGGAATACCTGGAGAGGCTTTCGCCAAAGGACACGTTTCCATTGCTTTCTTGATCTCCTCCGTCCGGTGGCCAAACAGAAGGGCATTCGTGAGATGCCAGAATGCTTTGTCTTTGTCGCCTTGTTCGGCGAGTTCAAGAGATCGTGTGATGTAAGCCGCAACGTCTGGCGACACGTACCCAGACTTCCGTCCGGCATTCTGCACCAAAGGCGTGTTGGACACGCCGATTTCTGGGCGCGCTTGCACAACTGTGGCCAGGCCCCAAGGGATCTGCTCCTGAGTGAGCCTATCGGTCAACTTTCCCACGGTACAACCTTGAATCGTCCCATGCACCGTCACAGCAGTCCCGGCGCTGAGCCGTTCCCACTGGCTCAAGGCCGATCGCGCAGGGCGGAACTCGGCCCAGGGCACTGTCAGCCCACCTTCGGTCAGCTTGCGCTGCACCCCTGCAAACCGAAGCGTCACTTCATTGCCTGACCGTTTCATCCCCTCGAACGTCAAGGGCCATCGGATGACCTTGCCTTGGAACAAATCGCTTGGAGGCTGGGAGCCCGCGGTGAGCGTTTCTCGATAGCACTGGACAAACCTGTCATAATCGAGTTGCCAGTCTGCCAGCGCTTCGACTGGCGCTTTGCTTGGATTGACACTCCGCTCCCAACCCGTGGCGGTCGCGTAAAATCGCCATATCTCAGGTTGGTCTACATAGACAGGGACGGTTGTGCTCAAGGCCGAGCCAGAATCAAAGGAAAAGCAAAACGCTTCGTAGCCTCCAACGGTTAATGCGAAGGTCTTCTCTTTGTGTGGTGCAAGTTTGTGTTCGGTTCTCGTCTGGTTTTTCTTCGAAGTCAAAGTGATTTCAAGTTGGACCGTACTTTCGTTGATTGCCGTGACAGCCACTTGCTTCAGGGCATGAGCATTTTGGCTTGCGGGGCTGGCCGCAAGGTCTGGAGTGGCTGATGAGACCTTCGGGACCTCAGGTACGGCGGGCGCGGGAGTCGCCGGTTTGGCGCCGAGTTCGCGTATGTAAGCACGATCCGGTTCGCTAAGTCGATTCAGAGGAACGGTGATAAGGCGAGCATTGTCAGATCGCTTGAGCACCACTTCGCCGTCGCTCGTTACTTCCACAAACTCGGCATCTACGGAATACCGACCGGTGCTGTCGGTCCATTCTCGAGTGATGATGACGGACGGCTCCGGCGATGGGTGCCCTGACCTTCGTCTGGCATTCCGCACCAGAGACGTTTTGGACACGTTTGACGAGGACAGCGGCATTGAAATCTCGTCGCCTTTGTAGATAACAGTCAGGCGCGACAGACCTTCAGGCACTTGGAAAAGAAGACAGGACCTCGCATGCCCTTTGTTGATTGTAAGTCTGTGGGGATTCGCGTCGCTCCAAACATCGACGGGATCGCCTGATCCCGCTAAGCATTCTGATTTCCCACGTTCATGCTTGACAGAAAAGTCGCGGAGATCTACCTCCACGTCGTTGGCGACACTGCTTCGCTCGAATGACAGCCAGACGAACCGGTGGCCAGGTTTGGCTCTATGGGCGTGGGAGCCAGTGTTCAACGTAACATTGCCCGTAGTAGCGTCCATGTAGGCGTGTTCGAGAACGGTCACCTCTACTTGGCCAGTCTTCACAAACATCAACTCCTTTAGCTCTCCTATTGGTGTTCGCAGGTCGGCAATGTCTCGTGGGACGGGAACAATGTCATTAGGGTCTACGCGGTTCGTCGCTACGGATTCTTCGCGTCGCTCGCTGTTTTGTGGCGTGGCGGTGTCGTCCGCCTTTGGCTGATCGCCCGAATCGTGAGTCAGCGGCACTGGTTTTTGGCGACCGCCGTGCCCCTCGCAACCGCCAACGGAAAGGAACATGACTACCGTCAAGGCGACGAGTGATAAAACTCGCATCGTCCTATCCTCCTCTGAGTTGATTTGAGCTTAGGGCGTGAGCCCTTGAACACGGTGCATCAGCGATTTCGGCTCGCCCTCAGGGGCACCTTGGACCTACGTGTCGGACGCATCGTCACTGCTAAGGTTGTTCTGATTCTTGCCGCTCGTCAGGCGTTTTCTTCCTTCTAAGATAAAGCAGAAATGCCACTACAATTTCGATAACGAGAGACGCTGACCCCATCACTGGTCGTTCGTTTCGTGGACTGGTGATGCTCTTTTTTTGTCCAGCAGCAGACGAAGGCCACGCCGCAATAGCAGGATTCCGATGGCCGCGATCCCGATCGCTCCCGCGGGTAGAATTAGCGACGCAAGCGCAGTTACGTCCCTTATGCTGACAGCTACAAGCAGAATGACGAAGACACCCACGGCTATCATCAGGATACCCAGCAACGCAGTTGCTGCTGCTGACATGGGATGCTCCGGTCTGCTCAGTGTGGCCAAAGCCAAGAGGACTCCGATGGCAAGAACAAGGCCAAGATAGGCGCAAACCCGTGCGCGGCGGATATACGGGTTCACTTTCCACACTAGCGTCCATGGCCCCGCGACGATGTCGTCGCTTTGCTCGTTCAGACGCAAGAGGAGTGTTCCGCGTGACCTGCTGGGAGATTCAAACAGAACTCTGTGCCTGAGGAAGCCACCGGTTCCAAGTTCCTCTCCACCACTATAGCGCCTGAAGTAGGTTGTCTTTCCCTCGCCGTCTTCAACGCGAATAGAGTACAAGACGAAGGACGAGTCAGCATCAGCGAGGCTGAGTTCAAGCATAACCTGGTATATATAAACCTGTGACGTCTGGGCCGTGTATGTATAACGGGTGTGGAGATAGTCCCCGAGTTCCAACACAACTCCGCCAAGCCGCCGCTTGGCAGGCCCTTTCGTGATATCAACGCTTCCCGGCCAAACAGTAGGGTCAGCCGCGAACGAGATTACTAACGTGGCGCCGGCGAGAACTGCAACGCCCGCTATGGTTTTCCATGCGGCTCCGGGTACTCTCATCTTCTTCTCCCGCCTCGCGATGAACTGCCCGCCGAACTATCGGGGTTAGATCTCCTCCGCAATCTCTCCCCGCCTTTGAAATTGGGGAAATTAAGGCCCCCTGCTTAAACAACGCTGGGGCGCCACGCGACTTTTGCAGCGACGCCAACATCGCTTGCGGGCTTGCCCCACGACGGAAGCTCGCGGCACGGACTCCATCAACACTGGCTGTCCCGTGTCGTGGGTCGGCTTCGACGAAAGCGAGTCCAGCTTTCAACGTGTAGACGAGGTCGCGATCGCGCGTTTCGTGTTTGCTGCTCTATGCCTGCTGGTATTCCCAGGGCGACCGGTTCTTGATTCCTAAACTGGAATTGGACACGGCGCGTCCCTTTGGGTACGACAAATAATGCAACGATGGTCCATTCGTACGAGTCCAAAGTCTTGAAGCTCTCTATATTGCCGTACCCCGCAGGGGCCTTTCGAAGAGTGACATGACCCATGATTGTGTCCCCAAGGCCACAGGCTGTGATGATCTTCTTGTTGCTCAGAATCAGTCGAAAGTCATCGAATGCGGCAAGATTTGAATCCGCCAGTTTTCCTTCCGCAGACCCAATGGTCAATTTGCTTCTTCTTGACGTGACCTCGCAGCGAAGCTGCAGGAAGAAACTGTCCGGCTCGATGCTCCAACCCCGTGCGCTTTGGTCTATCTCCAGCTTCTCCAATATCACCGCCGGTGGGCCGTGTCTTTGCGGCGAGCGTGCAAGATCTTTTTCGGAGCGGCGAGCGTGCGGTGAGTTGATGGGTCAGCGTGCGGTTTGAGCGAGGGCGGTAGTGTGGGCGAGCGTTTCGCGGTAGTTCCAGGGCATCCAGCACTGAGGATTCGTGGATACCTCCTCGGCATGTCGCTCGAGCTCGTT
>JADHUC010000406.1 GCA_016784735.1 Pirellulaceae bacterium
CCAGGACTTTCATCATGGGTTTACTTGCGTTTATCGAGGATTCGCTTGGTGGAGACGTGGACGGTTTGTTTGTTGCCCTTACGTTTCGGTGGCGGCTTCTTGGGACGCGGATTGATGTGCGAGATGTTGGCAGATCGATCCCGCGACAGATCTGGCGCAGCTTGGCAACGAACGCGGACGCCGAAATCGTCGAGATCCCTTCCCACCGCTCCGCTGGTAACACCACTAACAGGCCGTCGGTCGTTTCTAGAATCTCGCGGGCCATGTAAAAGTGAGACATCATCTCGCTCGCTTCGCGACCATGCTCGACGGCGATCGTTCCCTTGACGATCGACAACGCGTTGTAAGCGATCAACGCATTGGCAAAACAAAACAACGCCGCCTTCGGATAGCACAGCGCGGTAATCTCGCAATTCAGCGCCACCGTCATGTGCAAGAACGCGGTCTCGACTTCCAACGCCTGCGATCGCAGAGACATCAGCAACCGCATCGAAGCGAGGATCGAAAACGACCAGCGACTTTCCCGGCAGCGGCGCGGCCTGCACGTCTCGCGTTTCCGCCAGCCGGTGTTCGGTTTTGCTGAGATGATTTCCGTCCAGGATGCGCGTCGTGTAACCAGGCACCTCATGCTGAGCGACTCCGCCCAGTTCGCCAAGACTTCAGCGTGATCCGTCGAAACTCTTGGTAAGTTTCGCTACCGTATATCGTCGGCTGCCAACCTCCTTAAACCGTGATCTCATATCCTTTGCGTTGAGAGCGGGATTGGTGGGCGTTGGCTTCGTCGTCGCCGATCATCTGTTCGGTTGCAAGATCCCACGTGAGACCACGATTTAGCAGTAGACATAGATTGGCCAAATGCAATACGGTGACGCTTCGGTGATGACTCATTGAGAAATTCCCGAGGGTGAGGGAAGAACGCGTAGTATCCGCGAAATGTTGATTCGACTATTGGGGACTCGCGCATCATAAGCGATTTTAAGAAAATCGAATGCTACCGGCTTATTTCGATGCGCGTCGATTCCTATACTCGTCTCACCTGACAACCGACCGGTTCGAATGTGCCGCTACGAGCATAGATCAATCGCCCGCTCACTGCATTCCATTTGCCTTATCGATGAACGATTCCATCAGAGAGGGGCTCTCCCGGACTGCGCGGCACGACTGATTGTGACCGAAGCAGGAGAGTATCGGTCGCGTGATTCATGATTCTGTTTGCGGTGGTCCTGCCACTTCCTCCTTGTCCTATTAACTGAGCTTCATCCATGAAAATCGAACACATCGCGTACAATGTCGAAGACCCGCTGGCGATGGGTCGTTGGTACGTCGAGCATCTGGGGCTGAAAGTAAAGCGCCGCACGGTCGACGAACCCTACGCACACTTTCTGGCGGACGACAGCGGCACGGTGATGATTGAGATCTACGGCAACAGGTCCGTTCCTCTACCCGACTATCGAAACATGAATCCCGGCGAATTGCATTTGGCGTTCGTCTCGAAGGACATTGAATCGGACGTTCGTCGTTTGATCGCGGCCGGCTCGACGCAAGTCGGCGAAATCGACACAGCTCCCAACGGCGATCAACTCGCCATGCTCCGTGACCCGTGGGGGTTCGCGATTCAACTCGTCAAGCGAGCAACGCCCATGATTTGAGACCGAGGGCCGGGGCCATTCGCCGTTCAGACTTGAGCTGTGATGAACTTGGCGATGCTAATTCCAGCCCAAACCGCCACGAGACCCAACGCCACATTCAACAAGACGTTCGTCGCGGCATGCCGCCACAGTGAATTTTGTAGTTGGTGATGCGTTTCGTAACCAAAAGTTGAAAACGTCGTCAGACCACCGAGGAAGCCGACACCAAGACCGTGGCGCCATTCGCTGGGGATCAGCGCGGTCGTTTCGGTCACCGCGTAGAGTAATCCCAGCAGAAAACAGCCGACAACATTGACGAGGAGTGTTCCTATCGGGAACCCAGTTCCGAACCAATGCACGCTCCAACTGCTGATAAGGTATCGCAGAATAGCGCCTGCGCCACCGAATGCGCCGATTAAGAGAATCTTCCACATGGCATTACGTTATCAAGCTGCTTAACCCACCGCAATTGGCTGCCCGAATGCTGTAAAGTAACTTGCTGCTGGGGGTTGCGTCTTACAAACTTGCCGCTCTCGACTCGCCACACGCTTGAATGTCTGCTCATCGCGTGAGACAATCGCGACTTCGCTTTTTTCGCTTGCCCTGACGAAACGTGTGATCCACGGCTCGCGGCGAGTTATGTTTGAACAGGAGTTCGGTTGGATGAAAGTAGTGCCTTTAGGCGACAAAGTGGTAGTGAAGCGATTAGAAGCCGAAGAAACCACTGCGGGTGGAATCGTCCTCCCGGACTCGGCACAAGAGAAACCACAGCAGGGTCGCGTGCTGTCCGTCGGCGATGGCAAGTTGCTGCCAGATGGCGAACGAGCCGAACACCAAGTGTCCGAAGGCGATCGTGTGTTATTTTCTGCATGGTCCGGCACTGAAGTCGAAGTAGACGGTGTCGATCTGCTTATCATGAGTGAAGAAGACATCCTCGCGGTACTCGACTGACCCGTTTCGTCGAGCCCAGCGAAGTGCATCGAATCGTTGAAATTGGAGAAGAGACAAGATGCGTCAGCTCAAGCAATCATGCCTCGCTGGGCTGGTCCTTAGCGGCGCAGTTTTAACCGCTTCGGTTCTGCCAGCAGCTGAACCGTCGGCTGGGGAGTTGCGGTCGCAACACGAAGCAATCGCCGCCAAGGCAATCAGCTTTCTGTTGAACAAGGGCCGCGCCAGCGATGGCTCGTACAGTTCTTTCTCAGGGCCGGGCGTCACATCGCTGGTGACGACCGCGCTGTTGCGGAATGGCGTTTCGCCTTCCGATCCGCGCATCGCGGAAAGTCTGGCGTATATCCGCGAGCGGATTCAGCCGGATGGCGGCATTTACCAGACGGGTTCGCTCTACCGCAACTATGAAACTTGTCTGGCAGTTCTTTGCTTCACCGAAGTTAACCGTGATGGGAAGTATGACGAGACCCTTAAGCACGCCGACGCATTCCTGAAGGGAATACAGTGGGACGAGAGCGAAGGGAAGGAAGAGTCGGACCTTGGCTATGGCGGAGCTGGTTATGGCAAGCACAAACGTCCGGATCTGTCGAACACCACTTTCCTGATCGAAGCGCTCAAGTCGACTGGCAATGGAGCCGACAGCGAAGCGATGCAACGCGCTTTGGCCTTCGTGTCGCGATGTCAGAATCTAGAGAGCGAACACAATACAACCGCGTTCGCCACAAAGAATCCCGACGGCGGCTTCTATTACACGGCGGCGGCGGGCGGCAGCAGCCAAGCTGGCACGACCGACTCCGGTGGACTTCGCAGCTACGCCTCGATGACGTATGCCGGTTTGAAGAGCATGATCTACGCTGGCGTTGGCCCTGAGGATCAACGCGTGAAAGCCGCCTACACCTGGATCGGTAAAAATTACGACTTGGCGTCGAACCCAGGCATGGGAAGCTCGGGGCTCTACTACTACTACCACACGTTCGCCAAAGCGCTCGACGCAATGCGTGTTGAGCAAGTCGAGGACGAAGCGGGCGCGAAGCATAATTGGCGTGCTGAGTTGATTCGCGAACTCGCCAAGCGGCAGCAGCCGGACGGATCGTGGCTTAACGAGAATGATCGTTGGCTCGAAGGCGATCCGAATCTTGTTACGGGTTACGCGCTGCTCGCACTTTCGTACTGCAAGCCAAAGTGACACAAACTCTTTCTGGCGGGCGTCTGCGGTCGAGTCTTCGAGTCCCCTGACGCATCGCGTGAAGGAGAGTGCTGCTTTGCCGGGGATCATCACTTCGAGCTGGTTGTGATGATTGAGAAACATCGATCCCAACAAACAGCGCGGCAACACCCATCCGCTCCGCAATTACGATGCGGCCTTCCGCTGGTGCCGGCCTCTTGCAACAGGCCACGAAGGGTTGGACATGATGGCGTTCAGATGGTGTACCAACGCGGTTCTCGCCCACTTGGCCGTGGGGGCCGTTGCGCGCCGAGGTCGAGTCGTCCGCAATCGCAATTCCGTGAACCGTTATAACTGCGCGCAACCGATGTCGTTTGGCGCTGTCGTTGCGCGCTCCTGGCGAAAACTCCGCATGTCCTCGGTCTTCGTGGCCACGGTCGTTTTGACCTTTGTACTTCCCGAAGTCGCGAATGGATCGCCTTGATCATGCTCGCTCAGGGGTCATTGAAACGCTCGACAATCAGGATGCCTACGCGCGTTAACTGCTTTCGGTTTGTTTCCCCGAAGCGCGCAAGCGCAGGTCGCGCAACTGCTTCGGCGTGCCAATCCGACGCAGTTTTAGCGCAATCAAAAACTGCGAATAATGGGCGCAGTTTCTTGGCTTATGAGCCGCTGCCACTACCTTGATTCATCGTGGGATCGGCTATAGTAGTCTGATCTGGACCCGAATACTTCTCTGGCTGGCCGGAGCGGAAATGCCGACTCAGCAAAGTTCAAGCTCGACATCGCCGACGCTGCTGGATCGCGTCCGAGAGTTTGATGCGGATGCATGGGATCGGTTGACAAAGCTTTATGGTCCGATTGTATACCGCTGGTGCAGGCAGGCAGGACTACAAGACAATGATGCCGCCGACGTGTCCCAAGAGGTATTCCGAGCGGTGGCAGCCGGCATTGGCGGCTTTCGTCGCGATCAGACGGGTGGCGGCTTTCGCGCCTGGCTTTGGACCATTACGCGGAACAAGATTCGCGACTATTATCGTTGGCTTGCTTCACGTCCGGGTGCGGTTGGTGGTTCCGACGCTCATCTGCGGCTGCAGAGTATTCCGGACGATCTGCCCGATGACCAAGCGGCACCGGGCGAATTTGATGCGACGAGCAGCGTCGCCCACCGAGCATTGGAACTGGTCCGAGCCGAATTCGAAGAGCGGACCTTTCAGTCCTTTCTCCGAGTGGCCATCGGCGGGCAGCGACCGGCCGATGTCGCCGCGGATCTGGGGATTAGCGTTGGCGCGGTTTGCACCGCAAAGTGGCGAGTGCTCCGGCGGCTTCGCGAAGAGCTCGACGATCTCATCTGAATCACGATTTCCCGCTCGGGAGATGGCGAAAACCATTGTCTGCCTTCAACTTGCGACCGCTCGCCGTGTCTGGCAAAGAAATCTCAGAAAAAACGTGTGAAGTAGTTTCGTTGAACTAGGTAGAGCGAAACCGAGACGCCAACTCACACCTTTCACTTGGAACGCAGCTGATGAGAAAACAGGATTGCCCCACAAGTCGTGAGCTGACAGCACTTCTGCAGGGACAGATTGCCGAAGACCAGGTCGGCCCCCTGGCAGTACACCTGGACAGTTGTGACGACTGTCGAGCGCTGATCGACACGATTGGTGATAGCGGCGACACGCTTGCTTCCGCACTAGCTCGGCCCGCGCCCCAGAATGAATACGCCGAGGAGTCCGCCTTTGCGCGAGCCGAATCACTGATCCGCGCCGTTGGCCGCGAGCCCTCGTTCGCGGGCGCTCCCGGTAACGAAGCAGCGGACGAAGACATCTCGCAAGTGCTTGGCACCATCGGCCAGTACGAACTGGCGGCCAAGCTCGGCGAGGGAGGCATGGGCACCGTCTACAAGGCGCTGCATACCAAGTTGGAAAAGATCGTGGCGCTTAAGGTGCTCCCCGCCGACCGCATGAAAGACACCAATGCCGTCGAGCGGTTCGAGCGGGAAATGCGGGCAGTTGGCAAGTTGGATCATCCCAATATCGTGCGTGCCATGGATGCCGGGGAGGCGGCTGAGATGCATTACCTCGTCATGGAGTATGTGGACGGTCTCGATCTCTCGGCGCTCGTTCGACGGGTTGGCCCACTACAGGCCGCCGACGCCTGCGAGATCGCTCGCCAAGCGGCGATTGGGCTGCAAGAGGCTCATGAACACAACATGGTTCACCGCGACATCAAGCCGTCGAACTTGATGCTGGCCAATGTGGGGCGAGGAAATCAACCTCCGGTGGTCAAGGTTCTCGATCTTGGCCTGGCGCTCTTGGACGAAAGCAAGGCTGAGCGACGTGAATTGACTTCCACGGGCCAGATGATGGGGACGCTGGACTACATGGCTCCCGAGCAAGGCGGCGACAGCCATGAAGTTGATATCCGGGCCGACATCTACTCGCTGGGCGCTACGCTATACAAGCTGTTATGCGGTGAAGCACCGTTTTCCAGCGAGAGATACAACACACCGATCAAACTGCTAACCGCACTGGCCACCGCCGACATCCCCTCGATTGCAACGAAGCGCGACGATCTACCTGGCGGATTGGTCAGCATTGTCGATCGCATGTTGGCCAAGCAGCCCTCCGATCGTTTCGCGACGCCTCAAGAATTGGCAGCTGCGCTTGCTCCGTTCGCCCATGACGCTGATCTTTCTTCATTGCTGGATCGTGGCGAGCGCAAAGAAGACGAAACGCCGGTCGACCAATCGGCAGTCGGCACGCGCGAGCACATCACGTCGGAATCGAAGGACACCGAACCGACTCTCGATCGAACCTTGCAGTCTGAGCCCTTGGCGGAACAGCCAGTCGCAGAATCCTCGACCGTCGAATGGGAGAACGCGAGCCCAGCAGGCGAGGAAGTCGGCGTAGGCGTAGGGTGTGGCGATAGCCGCACCGGTGCAATTGATTCCGAAGGGCAGGTACGGCTCGCAGGCTCGCCACACCCTACAGGATCGACGCAGCCATCTGGTGTCTGGAATCGCACCACCAAGATCGTTGCCGCGGTTGCGGGAATGGCGGCGTTGTTTGCCGCTTTGACTGTGGTCACGATTCAGACGGACAAGGGAACTATCAAAGTTGTCTCCCACGTTCCCGACATCGAAGTCACGATCCGGCGCAACAGCAAAGTCGTCGACGGTTTTCAAGTCAAGCAGCGTGACGGGGCGACATCCTACTTCTCCGGCGATTACGAAATCAAGATCAAGGGCGGTATGCCGGATGGAGTCTCAATCACAAACGAAGAGTTCAAGCTGACTCGCGGCAAGGACGTGCTCGTCGAGATCACTCGCGAGCGCCAAGTAGCTTCGGCCGAACCCGTTCCAGCACCACAGGTCGCAAAGTGGCAGCCTGGTCCCGCCGAAGACGTACTGCCGGGCATCGTTCCGCGACCGGCCACGCTGCCCGGCGTCAAACGCTGGCAGATTGAAACTCGCAACTTAAGGGCTCGGGCGTTGTCGATGGATTGGCATCCCGATGGAAAACTGATCGCGTGCGCAACCTCCGTTGGAAACGTGCGACTATACGATCCGGCAACTCTTGAGTTGGTGCGTATTCTTCCCGGGCATTCCCATGCCAAGTGGAATCCCAGCGGTTCTCTCTTGGCTACCTGCGATCGTGACGGCGAAGTCCACTTAGAAGATTCTAATGGCAACTTGGTCTCGCAGTTTTCTACAGGTGCGAGTTCGTGTGGCATTGAGTGGAACAAGGGCGGAGACCGACTGGCGTGCTTTCGTCCTGGTGAGGTGACAATCCGGCGTGTTCCAGACGGGAAAGTTGCGGCAACTATTGCAAGGCCCGGCCCTCCATACATCAACGTTGCCTGGAGTCCTGACGGGAATAGACTAGTTGTGGGAAGTGGTTCGAATGTTCTCATCTACTCGATTGATGGAGAACTCCAGGCGACGATCAAGTTTAGTGACACAAATGTAGTGCAATCGGTCTCGTGGAGCCCGGATGGTGAGCGGCTGCTTGCGGTTGGAGGCCGTCAGGCCGTTATATACACATCGGACGGCGACCAAATCAAAGAACTTCCTTTGTCTGGCGGCCATTTTGTATTAGCCGAGTGGAGTCCCGATGGGCGGAGCTTTGCGGTCAGTGGCTACCCTTTTCTCGATGTTTTCACAGCCGATGGAACACGGATTCACGAGATCAAACAGAACGCGGTTTCTTTCTCATGGAGCCCCGATTCACAGCGAATTGTGGCAGCCATCGATTGGTATGCAAACTTCGGGATCGAAATGTTTGATGTCGACGGCGCGTCGATTCGGCGCGCCAAAGGATTCGAGGCCAACGTTATTTGGGGACGGTATGCGTCGAACGCCGGTGACTTTTTCGTCGGGGGTCAAAGTCTGCGTTGGAGGCTTTCGGCTAATGGGGCGCCGTTGTCGGTTCGTGACTTTAACGGCTCTACAACATGCTCGGCGAATGGCGAGTTTTTCGTTGGCAGGAGTGAAAACGCCTCTGTGATTGTCGATACAGAGGGCAAGGAACTGGAACAGTTTCAAGGGCAAGCCGTGCAACTTGTGGATGTGGCGTGGAGTCGAGACGGAACGAAAGTCGCCACCGCCTCCAACCAAGACAAGACCGCTCGCATCTGGACTCGCGGCGAACCGCAGAGCATCTTGTTGCGACACGATCATCCCGTCAATGCAGTCGCCTGGCATCCCAAGGGCGAGCTTTTGGCAACTGCCGGTCAGGGCGCTATGCTCCGCTTCTGGACCGACAAGGGTCAACCCACGATCGAACTGCAAGGAACTCAGGGATCCTCGACGTTCTATAGCCTTGATTGGCATCCTGGCGGCGAATGGCTCGCCAGCTCAGACGACGAACTCGTTCGCCTCTGGCGGCCGGATGGGTCACCCGGTCCAGTCTTCAAGGGACATCAACATCGCGTCACATCCGTTTCCTGGAGTCCCGATGGCGAGTGGCTGGCTTCAGCCAGTTCGGACGCAACCGTTCGACTCTGGCGCACCGACGGCACCGCCGGACCGGTATTCTCGTCACCAGACAATTGGCGGAGTTACAACGCCTTCGTCACTTGGTCCGCTGGCGGTCGCCATGTCGTGTCTAACGGATCCTCTGGCGTCATCGCGTGGGACGTTCAAACGCAGCAGCCGGCGTGGGCTTCCGTCTTCCTGCCCGACCAACAAGTCGCCACTTTCAGCGGCGCAGGTCAACTGTTGCATTCCACTGGCGATGAGGTCCAGGACCAAATCGTCTACATCGTCGAAAACGAAGACGGCTCGCTGGAACTGCTTAAACCAAGTGAGTTCCAGAAGCGGATCGGCCAGTCGTTGCGGCTTCAGCCGTACAACACGCCGGCACAACATCGTGAACTGGCTGAGTGGGTCTTGTCGAAAGGAGGCTATGTTTTGATCGCCAAGCCAGAAGGAGGGATTGTCGAGATTGATGACCAGGATGTACTTCCGGACGGCGAACTGACGGTTTTCGGCGCCGGCTGGGCCAACAAGCACGTCAGCGCAGACGACCTGCGCGAACTCGCAAATCGCGTCCCACCGTCGTTTCAACAGCTGCAATTCAGAGAAACAATGGTCACTGACGAAGAAATGTCGATCGTCAGTCAGATCCTTGCCAGTAGCAAGCTGCAGGCAGATCTGTTTCTTGTCGAAGAGCCCCGAATCACCGGCTCTGGCCTACGGTACTTGGCGAATCTCCACATGAACTGGCTCATTCTCACGTCAACGAGTGTGACCGACGAACACCTTGCAGTATTGCCGAAACTGAAGTTCAACAGCCTGCAATTGGAACATACGGAGATCACCGATGAATGTCTCGTCTACCTCCGGGATCGCCCCTGGATGCACCAGCTCTCACTGGATAGCACACGAGTTGGAGACGAGGGATTGCGACATCTGACTGGATATCGAATTGACCACCTGGGTCTCTCGGATACTGTGGTCAGCGATGCGGGTCTGATGCACTTGAGTAATTCGAAAGGAATCGGCTCTCTATATATAGGAAAGACCAACGTCACCGAAGCCGGCGTCACCGCTCTGAGCAAAGCCCTGCCCAACTGCCGCATCGAATGGGACGGCGGCGTTATTGAACCGACCAGCGACATTCACCAGCAGGTGGCTGAATGGGTGTTGAAGGTTGGTGGCTGGTTGACCGCCACGAACGGTGATAATCAGAGCACGGAAGCCCGCAAGATGGATGACCTGCCCGATGGCAAGTTCAAGATCACGCAGGTCATCCTGGGTGGTGGCGATATCGAAATCGACTCGGCGGGACTTGAACTGCTTAACCAACTTGAATCGCTTGAAATGCTTGGAATCGGCGAGAATCCCAACGTCTCGGATGCGACACTCGCAGGAATCTCATCCTTGGCGTTAGGCGGCTTGTACGCCAAGGACACCATCCTCACCGACGAAGGGATCAAGCAGTTAAATCTGCGTGACTTGGGAACGCTTTACGTGCCAAACACGGCCATCGGTGATGAGGGCTTCAAGTATGTCAGTGCAGCACCGAAGCTTCATACGATCAACGCCTCGAATACCTCCGTCACGGATGAAGGGATCTCGGCACTTGCTGATCGCCCACTTAGGTCGCTGCACCTCAACGACTGCTCCGGGATCACGGATGATGCGCTGCAGCACCTAAAAGACTGGCCGGACGTGGTCAGCCTGCAACTTGCAAATACACAAGTTACCGACGCTGGGCTCACCCAGCTGACCAAGATCTATGGACAGCTTGTTTTAGCAGGGACGCTGGTCTCGAAAGAAGGCATTCGGAAACTACATCAAGCGAACCCCAACGTGGCTGTCTTGACGGACTGGAATCGTGAACCGAATCGACGAACAGCAGACTGGGCGTTGGCTTGCGGTGGCACCGTGATTGCCCAATTCAGATTCGATACGGGATACGCCTATTCCCGGACGCTGCAAAAGCTTGATGACATTCCCGACGAGGAATTCCGCATCACAGGGATCGCTCTTAACAGCGCGCAACTCGACCACGGCGGACAATCCAACTTCGGCGGACTGGCTGGTCTACGTCGCTTGGATCTTTCTGGCACTCGTGTGGCTCCGCGTCACGTTACCGACGCTTTCTCCACGCTGAATGCTCTCTCGCTCAACGACAACCCAGTGGTAAATGATGCGTCGCTTGCCAGCCTCGCGAAGCACCAGAACCTGTCGCTCCTCGAACTCCGGAACACAACCATCGGCAAGAATGGAGTCGAAGCCCTCAAGAAGCTCAACAACCTTCGCTACCTTGACCTCACCGGCACGAAGATTCCCCCAACCTTCATCAAGTCGCTGCAAGAGGCGTTGCCGAATTGTTTGGTCGTCAGCAGGTTCAATCCCGCCTCCAAAGACGCAGACCGCCGCGCAGCCCACTGGCTGATCGCTGTAGGTGGAGGCGCCGACATTGCCAGCTTTGATGAGAACGGAAAAGTTTCGGACGATTCCGAATTTCGCCGACTCGACCGGGATCGCGAACACTTTCGGGGCGGTCAGTCCGAAGTTTTCAAAGAACCGTTCGCTCTTGTAGAAGCACACATGCAGTCCTTTCCGTTGTTTGACTCCGATTGGCAGCAATTTGAAGGCAACTATCTTTGGGAGATTTACCTGGACAGCGCGCCCGTGACAGCGGAGGCCATCAAGCAAATTGGGCGGTTTCCTCTCGGGGAACTCGTGATTTCCAATACCGTGGTAGACGATGATGGCTTAAAGTCCGTGGCCGAGTTAGAGAATCTGGTACTTCTCAGCCTACGGAACTGCCCGAACATTACCGAC
>JADHUC010000407.1 GCA_016784735.1 Pirellulaceae bacterium
ACCAGCAGCGTGCGGTGGCCAGACTTGGCCAGAGCGGCCGCCAGATTCACAGCCGTAGTCGTCTTGCCCACGCCGCCCTTCTGATTGGCGACGCACAGGATCCTTCCCAATATGTCCGCCCTCCATGCCGAACAAACCGGGCTCGTCGTGGACGATTCGGCCTCCGACGCGACAACGCGTTCGGATCAGTACGAGCGCCCAAGAAACCCGGCTTCTTCAGGTTTCGGCTTCCTTGCACCGGGATAATTAGCTGCGCAGGCAGAAAATCAGGAACGCGGGTTGCGAGCCACAGGAAAGGTGCGTTTCACGTGAAACGGCCAAAATTCGCCAATTACCTGTTTCACGTGAAACGCGCCAGCCGCCAACTCGACAGAAATTGCCCAGGTCCGTTTCACGTGAAACATGGTTCGTTCGGAGCGATCGAACACGGAGGACAGCGTATTGAGAGGTGTCTTCGTTTAACCCGAAGCCGGAGGCGATGGCGGGCAGTGGGACAGACTGTCCACTCGCGGCGCCCACCATCGCCTCCGGCTTCGGGTTAAACGACTTTGGCTGCTACTCCAAAGGGTTGAACACCAAGCCGCTGAGCAGCTTTGGATAGAAGTACGTACTCTTGGCGGGCATGCGTTCGTTGTTCTCGCTGATCTCTCGAACGTGCCCCAACGTGGCTGGCATGACCAGGGCGGCCAGGGAGAACTCGCCGTCATCCGGATCGTCGGCGTCCAAGGCGTCGATCAGCTCCTCGACCAGGTGGACGTATTTCGGTTTCGGCAGATCAGCCAACCCCAACACGTCTTCGATCACCAGACGCTGCAGGATGCTGACGCCCAGGCCCTGCCATTGTTGGCTGTGGTCGGCGGCCTGTTCCGCCATTCGGCTTCGCCCGGCCTCGGCCAGTCGGGCGACCACCCAGCGTTTATCGGCAGCGGTAAAAAGGCCGATGACCGACTGCTCGCCCTCCATCGAGATGGACTCCCAGATGGTTTCCGCCAGTCCGGCACCTTCACCTGCGATCTCGGTTGCGAAGCAGTTGCCCAATCTGTGCACCAGCTCGTCGGAGGTGATGGAAGGCACTCCGCGAAACAGCCGATGAGTGGGCAGCACGATCATCCCAGGGTCGTTCATACTGACGCACATCGTCAGAACGAAGTTGGCGGGATGGTGGGGATCCAGCGATCCCTCGGCCTGCAGGTGGTCCATGTAGTTGCATGCCGTCTCGTACCGATGGTGGCCGTCGGCAATGTACATCGGCTTTGGTCCCATGACGGCCGTGACGTCCGCGATGACCTTCACATCACTGACGGGCCAGATCCGATGGACGACTCCCAGATGGTCCGTAGCTTCCAGCGGTGTCTTCGTCACTACGGCGTCTTCCAGCACGTCCTGGGCTTCGTTATCCTCGTCTCGATACACAGCGAAGATTGGGCTCAGGTTGGCTTTGCATGCCTTGGTCAGTTTCAGGCGGTCCGCCTTGGGCCCAGCGTGCGTCTCTTCGTGGGGGTAGATCTTGCCTTCGCCGAAACGCTCCAATCGAACCCGGGCCATGAATCCACGACGCGTGAATTCCTGCTCGCCGTAGGTGAATACCTGGTCGTAGACATACAACGCCGGATCGGGTTCGACCTGCAGCACGCCTTCGCTTCGCCAGTTCTTCAGGAAGCGGGCCGCTCGCGCATAGCGGTTACTGACTTCGTCGTCACCCGCCTCCTCCCGGTTGAGGATCAAGCGTATGACGTTGGTCGGATGTTTCTTGTAGAGTTCGTCTTGGAGCTCCGGCCCGATCACGTCATAGGGGGGCGCGATCACGTCGCTGAGCGAACCGACGTGGCCCAAGTCGTACCGAAGTCCACGGAAAGCTTGTATTTCAGGCATCCCGAAAGCATAGCAAAAAAGCCGCCGAGCAAAACCCGGCGGCCGCGGATGCTAGTACCGATAATGTTCCGGCTTGAATGGCCCATTGACCGGGACGCCGATGTAGTCGGCCTGCTCTTGCGAGAGTTGCGATAGTTTGGCACCGAGGTGCTTGAGGTGCAGGCGTGCGACTTCTTCGTCCAGCTCCTTGGGCAAGGTGAAGACGCCCACTTCGCGATCGTTCGTCCACAAGTCGATCTGGGCCAGCGTCTGATTGGTGAAGCTGTTGGACATCACGAAACTAGGATGGCCCGTGGCGCAGCCAAGGTTCACCAACCGACCTTCGGCCAGCAGATAGATGGTGTGGCCATCCGAGAACGTGAATGCGTCGACCTGCGGCTTGATCGTCGTTCGCTCGACCCCAGGCCATGAGGTCAAGGCGTCCACTTGGATTTCGTTGTCGAAGTGGCCGATGTTGCAGACGATGGCCTGGTCCTTCATCTTCGACATGTGCTCGGCACTGATCACGTCACAGTTGCCGGTCGCGGTGACGTATACGTCCGCATACGGCAGTGCGTCTTCGATCGTCGTCACCTTATAGCCGGCCATCAACGCCTGCAGCGCGCAGATCGGGTCGACCTCGGTGACCCATACCTGGGCGCGCTGCCCGGCCAGCGAATCGGCACACCCTTTTCCTACGTCGCCAAAGCCGCACACCAGCGCGATCTTGCCGGCGATCATCACGTCGGTGGCCCGGTTGATGCCGTCGATCAGCGAGTGGCGACAGCCGTAGATATTGTCGAACTTCGACTTGGTTACCGAATCGTTCACATTGATGGCCGGGACGAGCAGTTCGCCCCGTTCCATCATCTGGTACAGCCGGTGAACGCCCGTAGTCGTCTCCTCGGAGACTCCCTTCCACTGGCTGACGAGCCGATGGAAAAACTGAGGATCCTCTGCCAGGAACTCTTTCAACACTCGGTTGACGATAGCCAACTCCTTGTTGTCGGTCGGCTCGTCCAGAATGCCGGGTTCGTCTTCGGCTTGGTAGCCGCGGTGGATCATCAGCGTGGCATCGCCGCCATCGTCGACCACCAGATTCGGCCCGCTGCCGTCCGGCCAAGTCAGCGCTCGCTTGGTGAATTCCCAGTACTCGTCTAGCGTTTCTCCCTTGAAAGCAAATACCGGCGTGCCGGTCTTGGCGATGGCAGCGGCGGCGTGATCCTGAGTCGAGAAGATATTGCAGGAAGCCCAGCGGACATCGGCACCGAGTTCTTTGAGCGTCTCGATCAGCACGGCGGTCTGCACGGTCATGTGCAGCGAGCCCATGACGCGCGCGCCGGCCAGCGGCTTCTCCGGACCGTATTTCTCGCGCGTCGCCATCAGGCCGGGCATCTCGTGCTCGGCCATTGCGATCTCGCGACGACCGAAGTCGGCCAGTTCAATATCCTTGACGTGATAATCCAGTTCTGCAGAAACGGTTGACATAATCCTATTCCGATTCGGGTTCGAAGATTGTGATTGGAACCTGTACGCCGCGCACGGTGACTTCGCCTCGGTCGACAAGGCCCGCTGAGTCATGCAGCAGGCCCCGTGCCGCATCCGTGATGCCGATGCCGGTTGGACAATGTTCAGCAATCCAAGGCATCACAAGGAATGCGGTATTGACGGTCTGGCCAATGATGTCGGGGCGGGCGTAGTCGGGGTGGCCCACGGTCCCCAGGTACACATCCCCACTGTGGAGGGTGATAACAAGATCCTCGGCGTCGAGCAATCGCCTGGATTCGCGTGCGGCCCGCAGAGCTCGATCCGCGTGATCATTGCCCGCAAAGAAGCCAAGTGATCCGTCTCCCACGTACTTGATGGGCACGCCGTCCTGTCGCATCATGGCCTCGGTCAACGTGTAGTAAATCCCATTTGCCCAAGCCGCAACGTCACGAGGCGGCATCACTGCGGACTGCTGGGCAAAGCCGTTCAGACTTGTGCAAAACACGGTAGCCGGGAAAGTGTCCCTTTCAGCCGAATTCCCTCCCAGCAGCCATTCAACGCTGACTCCCAGCAGCCGCGCCAAGTCGACCAAGACGGAGATGTCCGGCGCGTTCTCCCCTCGCTCCCACTTGGACACCGCCTGAGCGCTGATTTGCAGAGCGCCCGCGATGTCCGATTGGCGAAGCTTCCGCCGTTCACGCTGCGTCTTGATCCGGAGGCCCAACTGCTTCAAGTTCATCGCACGGTCCTCGTGGTCAGCATTATAGCCCAATCGTCACCGATTTCGGATGAACGCGCAGTTGAATTAGGTGGCGGAACGGTTGTCCGACAGATCGAATGCTGCCAGTGCATTTCGAACGAAGTCGCGTACGAGATTTGGATCCTTCCTACCGGGGCTCGACTCCACGCCGCTGGCCGTGTCGACTGCCGCGGGATGGGCAACCCGGATCGCCTCGGCCACATTCTCTGGCCGAAGCCCTCCGGCCAGGACAATCGGCGTGTCGGGCAACCTGATAGCCAACTCGGGCACCTGGTGCCAATCAACCACTGCCCCCGTGCCACCGTAGCTCCCCGGCTGGTAGGCGTCCACTAGCACGGCCGCCGGCGCATGGCCAGCTTCGCGGCACCGGCCGACGTAGTCGATCACCGGTTCGAAGCCCGATTCTCCGCAACGAAACGCCCGCACAATGACCCGCGGGGCCAGCATGCCCAGTATCTTGGGCGGTTCATCTCCGTGGAGTTGGACGACATCCAAGCCAACCTCATCGCATAGGCGAGCCACTTCGTCTGCTGGAGAATTGACGAAGACTCCCACCTTGGCCATGTGCGTGGGCAATGCCGCCGCGATTTGCCGTGCTTGGCTTTGGGTGACAAAACGGGGGCTACCCTCGTAGAAATTCAGGCCGACCGCATCGGCGCCCGCGTTGGCGACCGCAATCGCGTCGTGGACGTCTGTTATCCCGCAGATCTTGACACGGAACAAAGCCATTCTCCCCGCTCGATTTGCCGATTTGTTGGATTCTGCCGGTTGTAGCGCCGATGAAATCTTTGACGATCCATCGACCCAGATTGCAAGGATACCGGTAGAATGAAACGAATACTGCTAGCTATCGCTTCAGCTCTGTTGTTGTCTGCCAGCACGGGATGTCTTCATCATGCAGCCCAACGTGGCGGCGAAGGTTGCGGAAACGGAAACTGCGGCGGCCTCCTTGGTGCCATGATCGGCGGAGGCGGTGCGATGCACCAGACTCGCGGCTGGCGCCATCAGCAGCCGCAAATGGGCCCTGCCGGGCCGCCCACCGCCACCCAGGCCTATCCGTACTACACCCTGCATGGTCCTCGCGATTTCCTCGCGGACAATCCGCCCAGCCTTGGAAACTAGTGGGCGGTCAGGTTTCACATTGTAGGTTGGCCTTCCAAGGCCGACCCTGGTTGCCGACGGCCTTGGAAGGCCATTGTACCGAAAAAAGCTGACAGGTAGGCCGTCAGTCCCGGTACGCGCCGACCACTAGCGTGATGTTCTGCCCCCCGAATCCGAAGCTGTTGTTCAAGGCGATATTGCACTCGGCCTCTCGCGCCTCGTTCGGGACGTAATCCAGATCGCAGTCCGGGTCGGGAAACTCGTAGTTGATCGTTGGTGGCAAGACATTGTCACGGATGGCCATCAAGCAAACGATCAACTCGGTAGCTCCGGCCGCGGCAATCAGGTGTCCCATCATGCTCTTGGTGCTGGAAACGGGAATCTGCATCGCCCGCTCGCCGAACACTTCCTTGCAGGCGATTGACTCCACGCGGTCGTTCACAGACGTGCTGGTACCGTGAGCGTTCGCGTAGTCGATGTCTTCGGCACCCAAACCGGCATCCTGCAATGCCATCTTCATACAGCCGATGGCCCCGCGTCCTTGTGGATGCTGGTCGGTAATACGGTACGCGTCGGCCGTCGACCCATACCCCAGAATCTCGCCGAAGATATGCGCGCCGCGTCGTTTTGCGTGCTCCAGCTCTTCCAGGATCACCATTCCACTTCCCTCGCCCAGGACAAACCCATCGCGCATGCGGTCAAACGGGCGTGACGCCTTTTCTGGCTCGTCGTTCCTGGTCGAGAGCGCGGTCAACAGATTGAACCCGGTAAGGCCAAACGGGTGAATCATGCTGTGAGTGCCGCCGGAGATCATCGCGTCGGCATCGCCGCGTCGGATGATATCGGTGGCTTCGCCGACGGCTTGGCTGCTGGCTGCGCAGGCGGTCAGGCAGTTGACGTTGGGGCCTTGTGCATCGAACAGTCTGGCGACGTGACCCGATGGCAGGTTAGGCTCCTGCTCAAGCTCCACCATTGGCTCCAGCGTCTCCAAGCCCGTCTTGATGAACCTGGATATGTCCAAGGAGTCGCCATCCAACGCGGCGCTCATCATCCGCGTAAAGGAGAGGAAATCCTGGTCACCCTCGCCGCTACCCAGGTAAACGCCCAGCCGTTCCGGTTCGATCCCCGAATCCAGGATGCCGGACGACATAACCGCTTGTTTTGCAGCGCCGGCAGCAAATTTCGAATGGCGACCGCGGTCTTTCCACTCGTCAAGATCTTCGCCAACCTTTGAGATGTCCCAATCCTTGACTTCTGCCGAAATCTTGGTGGGAAAGGCGCTGGCGTCAAATATCGTCGTGCAGCCGACGCCCGATTTGCCTTCTTTCAGACCGTTCCACACGGTCTCCACGTCATGACCGATGGGGTTGACTGCTCCCACCCCGGTGATGACCACCCGTCGTCTCATCGTTCGATTGACCTCGTTCCCAGGCGTCGCCGTTCAAGACTTGTCGGCGAGGAGGGCCTTTTCCGCTTCCAACAGATGCTGGGGGGGCTCCAAGGGACTTCCGTCCGCCTTCTTTCCCACATCGTACAGCATATACGATCGCAGGGCTCCCAGGAACATGGCCGGATCAAACAACTCGACCCCTTCGAAGCGATCGTCCAAATGCGCAAAGACGATCTCCGCTTCGACCAGCAGGCGTTCGCCAATATGGGCCGTGGCCCGCACAATCGATCCGCCGGATCTGACATCCTCGATTTCCGCCGTGTAGGTCAGCGTGTCACCCGGCGAAGCGTGATCGTGGAAAATGGCCTTGCCGACTTTCGCCAAAACGACTCGATTGCGGAAATCGGAGTGTTCACCGACCAATAGCCCACCGGTCTGCGCAAGCCCTTCGATTATCAGAGAAGCCGGCATGACGGGGATGGCAAATGCATAATCCGGTATCTGCTCTTCCGCGTAGCTGACGTTCTTGATTGCCACGGCCCGACGGCCGCTTTCAAACTCGATAAATCGGTCAATCCAGAACCAACGCATTAGGATACTCTCAGTTGCACCAACCGTTGTGGATGACATCGCCCTGGCGCTCCGCGCGTCCAGGGCGGCGGACGCACTTCTGACGTTGGATACCCGTCAGCCCGTCGAGAAGCAGTAAGGACGACTACTCGACGCCAACCTTGCTTTCGACGTAACGACACAGATCGGTGACGGTGAGCAAGTTACCGAATTCCTGCACGACCGGGTTCACTTCGAACTTTGACAGATCGGCGAACGGCATCCGCTTCTTCAACTCTTCGATCCCCGCTTCCGTGACCTTGCCGTCCTGCACGTACTCGGTACTCGTCAATACGTCCTCGGGGAAAAGCTCGGATCGGGGAATTTCGATTTCGAACGATTTCTCCAAACGGAACACGATATCGAGAAAGTCGATTGACTCGGCTCCCAAGTCGCCCACTAGCGTAGCTTCCGAGGTAACCTCATCGTCATCAACGCCCAGTGCATCGACCAGCGCAGTTTGAACCTTCTCGAGCACTTCTTCTTTCGTCGGCATAAAGACTAACTCCCTACTTATTGGGCATCACCTTAGTGAAAACTGTTATCATACGTTTGCGTTTGGCACTACGCCGGCTTGTGCAGAAGATCGAAATGTTTCTGCATTTTCTTGCGAGCCCGTGCGTCCCATGCTTCTCGATTCGGAAACCGGTCAACGGCATTGAATCGCTCAAGCACCAGCTTCCCGGTCACTGCCGTCTTATCGCCCACGGTTCCGGTCGCTTTCAAGGTGGTAAGCGAATCGTCCTGCTTAACGATCTTGGCCTGAACTACCAACGTCTGTCCCGGCTGGACGAAATCGGCGTACTTTACGTTCCGGGCCTCCTTGAGAAGTATGGTCGAATGACAAAAGTCTTCACTTTTGTACACTAGTAACGCACTTGCTTGGAATAGGGCCTCCATCATCAACACGCCCGGCATAACCGGAAACCGAGGGAAGTGGTCCTGCAAGTACTCCTCGGCCAGGGACAGCGCCTTGATGGCGGTTATGCTGACCCCTGGTTGTACATCGGAGATTCGATCGATCAAGGTGAACCGCATGGGGCCGCTCGCTACAACCGTGACAACGAAAACTCAACGCTCGATTGGTGTTCAGGCGTGCTAGTATACTTTCCGTAGTCCTCACACACAACTCGGAATTGCGGCGAGCGATGTGGGGGGCGGCATGAGCCTGGACCGTTGTTGATGAGTATCACGATCGTCCTGATCGCAGGGCGCAAAGGTCTATGGCAAGGGTAGTTACCGCGACGGTAAATCGTACCGGATCGCATCTAGGTTTGTCAATTCGACAGCCTGCTGCTACGATTGGGGAGCTATGCGCAGAGGTTTACCGGTCTCGCCGGGGGTCGCCGTAGGCACCGCGTACTGTATTGACGAGATTTTCGTCAGTCCCGGCACCCAACGCCTGAGAAACCAAGAGATACCAGCGGAACTCGCCAAGTACGAAGCCGCTCGTGATCACGCTGCGCGCGATCTGATCTCTCTGGAAAAGAAGCTGGCCGAGCAGGTGGGACCTGACGAAACGGCGATCTTCGAGGCTCATCGTTCCATTCTGCGCGATGCCGCGTTCAATACTACCATCCCCAACTGGATTGTGGACGAGCGGCTTGCGGCCCAGGCTGCCTTGCAGAAACTCCTGGAACAGTACACCGACGTATTTGCGCGGGTCGAAGACGAGTACTTAAAGGACCGCTTGAACGACATCCGCGATGTCGTCTTGCGCATCAACTCGCATCTATCCGATCCCAAAGACATGAACGAAGATGGGGTGACAGGACCACTTATTGTTGTGGCAGATCAACTACTGCCATCACAGGTGGTCATGTTGGGTGACATGGAGGTGAACGGAATTGTCACCCAGGCGGGCAGCCAGACCAGTCATGCCGCGATCCTTGCTCGGAGCCGCGGCATCCCCGCCGTCTCCGGGGTCCAGGATATCCTTCGCCAAATCAACACGGGCGATACGGTTGTGGTAGACGGCAAGGAAGGCCGAGTCATCATCGCCCCTGATGCCGAGACTCGAGCTGCGTATCTGAAGCTGGAACGCGAGTTCTTCGACTTCAAGGACCATTTGGCCGAAAACCGCGATCAACCGGCTATCACTTCCGACGGCGTCAGCCTGAATCTGTTGGCAAACATCAACAGCGTCACGGACGCCGAGGCGGCGACGGCCATGGGCGCGACGGGCGTTGGGCTGTTCCGCACCGAGTATCTCTACCTGACCCACCCCGTCGTTCCCGGCGAGGAGGAACAACTAAGGGAATACGTCAGTATTATCGAGGCCAGCCCCAATCATAGCGTGACGATTCGCACGCTGGACATCGGCGGCGACAAGACAGTGCCGTTCATGGGGCATGTGCACCGTGAAGCCAACCCTTTCATGGGATGGCGCAGTATCCGCCTGTCTTTCGAACACCCGGGGGTCTTCAACTCGCAATTGCGGGCCGTTATGCGCGCCGCAGCCGTGGCCCAAGAGATGGGCGGAGATGTCCGCTTGATGTTTCCCATGATCACCACACTGGAGGAAATACGCCGCGTGAGAGGGCTGGTGCGCAAGGCCCGCAAACAACTGATCGAAGAGGGTAAGACATATGCGGACGTTCGGATCGGCATGATGCTGGAGGTGCCGGCGGCGGCCATCTCGATCGGATCCATGCTGAGCCTGGTCGATTTCGTTTCGATCGGCTCCAACGACCTGGTCCAGTACTTGATGGCGGCCGACCGGGACAATCCCAAAGTCTCTCACCTTTGCCAGCCACTCGCGCCTCCCGTGCTACGCGTTTTGACCGACGTGATACGGACCTGCACCGCGGCGGGAAAGCCGCTTACATTGTGCGGCGAGATGGCGGGGCAACCAACCGCATTTACGCTGTTGCTGGGAATGGGGCTGCGCAGCTTCAGCATGAGCCCAGCGTTCATTCCGTTCATCAAGGAATTCGCCCGTCACATCACGACGAAGGCGGCGGAGCAGTTGCTCGAACATGCGTTGACGCTGACGGCGACCGGTCGCATCAGACGCTATATGACCGACCAATTGGCGCACGTGGTCCCAGACTTCGACCGGTTCGAGATCTCCTAGGGTGGGCACGCCGCGCCAAAGTCACCGGGAAAGACTCTACCCGATCGCACGTCAGTTTACGTTAGCCCAGCAGTTCTTCCAACACGTCGTCCAACGCCGTGCGACCGGCTTGCGAGCCGCTGACCTCGGCAGCGATGGCCGATAGGGCGTCCTCCACGCCGAACGGATCAACGTGAACCGTCTCCTCCGCTCGGTCGCGCGTCTTTTCAGACCGGTCTAATCGCGATGCGAGCGTTGACCGTTCGTCGCGGACGGGCTCGTCGACATGATTCGAAGATGCGGAGAGCGGCTCGGCGGAAACAAGTTGCACGCTTTGGCTGGTACTTGAAGAACCGATGTCCATCACCGGAACGTCGATTACGGCAGGCACCGGGGCCGACTCGCCCTCCGCGGTCGCAACGCGCTCGCCTTCGCCTTGGCTCGCGTTCAGTCTGTTGATCTCGGTAATGACAAGCAGCACGTCCAGGGGTGTAACGTTTTCCTCGCCCGTGACGGTCACGCTGCCGTCCACGTTCACGTAAGGCGGCGGAGTTTCCGGCGGAGCAGGTACACTGCTGCCTACGTTGTTGATGTGGTTGATGACCAACAAGACATCGATTGGCGAGACAGAACCGTCGTTGTTTACATCGAAACGGTTGATCGGGTTTTGCCATTCGGCCGGCGGAGGCTCGGTAATCGTGATCACGACGGTGACGATCTGCTGGCTTTCCGCGAGTTGCGGGTCTATCGCCGCGTACTGGAAGATGTCCGTGGTGGCCGAGTTGCCATTGTGTGTGTAGGTGAACGTGCCGTTGTCAGACAAGGTGAAGCCGTTGGTCGCAGCATGTTGTGGTCCTTGTTTAAGAACCGCGTCCAGATCAGTCTGCAGGTCATCGGCGTCGGTGTCGTTGAACAGCACACCATCAGCAAAGGCGTTGACGTTCAGCGTGCCGCCACGTTGGACGGTATAGCCGTTGGGATCCAAATTGGCGATCGGTGCGTCGTTCACACCGGTGATCGTCACGGTCACCGTGCCCCAGGCGGTACTAACGCCGTCGCTGACCTGGTAGGTAAACGAATCGGTGGCCGTGTCATTGACCGATTTCAGATGGTCGAATTGACCGTCCGGGCTGTAGATCACAGCATTGTTGAGTGAACCGGCGGTTGGGTCGATCGTCACGCGGCCCGTCGGCGGACCGCCCTTGTTAGGATCGTTGCC
>JADHUC010000036.1 GCA_016784735.1 Pirellulaceae bacterium
CCAGTCTCATCTCCCGGTAGGCGTGAGCATCCTTGCTCGACCATGTCGCGACTCCTTGCTAGTGCTCGTTGTTGGTGAAGCGTAACACTAGCAGGAGTCGCGACTTATGGAAACATGAACGGTATTGGGGTTAAACGAGACAATGCATTATGGAAACAGGGAAGTCATTCTGGTGGAGCCCTAATGAGAAAACGACGGAGAATCGACCGAGCAAAGGAGAACCGACACATGAACAAATCAAAAACCGTGACCCGTCGTGACTTTGTGCGAGGCGTGGCCGGCGCTGCCGTCGCGGCGCCGTACGTCATCACGTCCAATGCTCTGGGATCGGCGGATGTGCCGCCGGCCAGCGAGCGAGTGACGATCGGCCTGATCGGCTGCGGTGGCCGGGGAAGCGGGGTATTCAGGAACATCATCGGCAGCGGCGGCCAGCCGATCGCAGTGTGCGACTCCTGGGAGAACCGCCGCGAACGCTGGGCGCAACAAATCAAAGGCACGCCCTACGCCGATTTTCGCGAGATGCTTGCACGCGACGACCTGGATGCTGTGGCGGTAGCCTCGACCGACTGCTGGCACGTCCACCACACGGTCGCCGCCGCAAAGGCCGGCAAGGATGTCTATTGTGAAAAGCCGCTGGGAGTGTGCATCCGCGAAGATCTGATCTGCCGCGACGTGATACGGCGATACGACCGCGTGTTCCAGTACGGCACGCAGCAGAGGTCCAGTGCCCATTGCCGCTACGGCTGCGAACTGGTCCGCAGTGGCTATATCGGCGACGTCAAGGAACTCCTGGTCATCGCCCCAGACAGTAACCCGGGCGGGTCCAGTAAGCCTCAACCCGTGCCGGAAGGGCTGGATTACGACATGTGGCTGGGTCCAGCGCCCTGGCAGCCCTACTGCGGCCAAGCAACGGGCGGCGGCGGCTGGTGGCATGACTACGACTACGCTATCGGCTTCATCGCCGGCTGGGGCGCCCACCCGCTGGACATTCTTCAATGGGGCTACGACACACATTTGGCTGGGCAGTGGGAGGTGGAGGGCACGGCGTCGATTCCCGAGACAGGCCGCAACAACGTCGTGATGAAATGGGACGTGAACATCGGTTTTGCCAACGGCGTGAAGATGGAGTTTCGACCCGGCCCCAACTACACCCAGTTCACCGGCACCGAGGGCTGGATTGGGATATCGCGCGGCGGCATCAAGGCTGACCCGCCATCACTTCTGGAGATCAAGCTCAAGCCGGATGACGTGCACCTGCCGGAAAGCCGAAATCACGGCGGGAACTTCATCGAGTCGGTCAAGAATCGCCAGGATGCGGTCAGCAACATTGACGACGCCGTGCGATCCGACGTCATCAGCCACGTCTCCGACATCGCCATCCGGATGGGGCGAAAGATCGTATGGGACCCAGCCAAGAAGGAGATTATCGGCGACGAACAAGCTACGCGCAAGCTCACGCGAGCCTACCGCGAACCGTGGAGACTTTAGAAGGGGGTTCGGGTGTCGGGTTTCAGGTGTCGGGGAAGAGGTGTTAGGAAGACCGACGACCGCGAGAGATTCGGCCCCCGACACCCGACACCCGACACCCGACACCTGACACCTGACACCTCGAACTCAGGGAGACAAACCATGAACCCTCGATTCAATCGCCGTCGCTTCCTGGCCACCGCAGCGTCCAGTGGCGCCGGTCTGTTACTACTTGGTAGCGGCCATTCGGCGCGAGGCTACCAGGCAAACGAAAAGCTGAACATCGCGGTCATCGGAGCCGGCGGGCGCGGTGGCTCGAACCTCCGCGAGGTCGCCAGCGAGAATATTGTCGCGCTGTGCGACGTGGACGAGCGCCGGGCCGGCAGTTCCTTCAAAAGGTATCCGGACGCCAAGAAGTACGCCGACTATCGCGAGTTGCTTGACGAAATGGAGACGCAGATCGACGCGGTCGTCGTCAGCACGCCCAACCACGTCCATGCTCCGGCCAGTGTTACGGCCATGCGCATGGGCAAGCACGCCTATTGCGAGAAGCCGCTTTCGCACTCGATCTACGAAGCGCGCACTGCGGCGCAGGTGGCGGGCGAAAAGAAACTGGCCACGCAAATGGGCACTCAGATCCACGCCACGGAGAACTACCGACGGATCGTCGAACTGATCCGGGCCGGCGCCATCGGCGAAGTGAGCGAGTGCCACTGTTTCCTGCGAGGCGGCGGCAGCGCGGCCGATCGGCCCACAGATACGCCTCCCATCCCGCCGGGACTGGACTGGGAAACCTGGTTGGGACCGGCTCCGTATCGGCCCTATCACCCCTGCTACGTGCCTCACGACTGGCATTACTGGTGGGACTTCGGCGGCGGAGCGTTCGGCAATATGGGCTGCCATTACTTGGATTTGGCGTTTTGGGCGTTGGACCTGCGTCATCCGACAACGATCCAAGCCGAAGGACCGCCGGCGCATGCCGAAAGCACACCGGCGTGGGAGCACTGCCGTTACGAATTCTCCGCTCGCGGCGATCGGCCGCCGGTCACGCTGACCTGGAGCCACAGGAAACCGCCCGCCATCTTCGCGGAAAACAAGTTTCCGCCTTGGGCTTGGGGAGTATTCGTGGGAACCAAAGGCATGCTGTTGGCCAGTTACCCCAAGCGGATGTTGTGGCCCGAGGAGAAGTTCGCAGATTACGAACCGCCGGAACCCAGCATTCCTCGCTCGGTCGGTCACCACCAGGAGTGGATCACGGCCTGCAAGACGGGCAGCCCGACCACCTGTAACTTCGATTACTCCGGTGCTGTAACCGAGACCGTGCTTCTGGGCAATATCGCGTACCGTACGGGCCAAAAACTCGAATGGGACGGGGCAGACATGAAGTTCACCAACTGCCCGGAGGCCAACGGCTACCTGCAACGAGAATACCGGCCTGGCTGGACGTGTTGACAGGGCCGTTCGCGGCAAGACTTCAGATTGCAGCGAAGCACGGTGGGCCAAGTCTTCGCGGGCCCACCGGGATTTGAGTACCGAGTACCGAGCGGTGGGCCCGCGAAGACTTGGCCCACCCTACGATTCACAGACACACCAGCCGCGTTTTCCCTCGTCGAGGAGACAATCCATGCCCCGGTACTTGCCCCACGCCATGGCGATCGCGTTGAGCATCATTTCTGCAGTTTCCTCGAACGGAGCCGAAGAAGCTGGCCGCCAGGCGGAGGACGTCGCTTCTGTCGAGGGCGTCGACAGGATCGGCCTTCTGCCGCCGGGTCCGGACAATCCGCGCAACAGCGAGGGCGACTTCATCGAGCTCAAGGATGACAGGGTTCTGTTCGTCTATTCGCATTTCTTCGGTGGTGGCGGTGACCACTCGGCCGCGCACCTGGCCGGACGTTTTTCCAGCGATGGAGGCCGGACTTGGTCGGACGAAGATGTAGTAGTCGTGCCAAAGGAAGGCGATTGGAATGTGATGTCGGTTTCGTTACTGCGCCTGGCCAGTGACAAGATTGCCCTCTTCTACTTGCGAAAGAACTCCTTGACTGATTGCCGGCCCTATATGCGGATCTCGACGGACGAAGCCAAGAGTTGGAGCGAACCGAAGCTGGTGATCGACGACAAGGTGGGCTATTACGTGTTGAATAACGACCGCGTGGTGCAACTCGCCAGCGGCCGTTTGATCGCGCCGGTGGCTTTGCATAACTTGCCCGAATACGATAAACCGGATTGGGCCGGCACGATCATGTGCTACGTGTCCGATGACGAAGGACGGTCTTGGCGCCGCAGCAAGGATCAACTGGTCGGCAAGTCGCCGGACGGTAAGCGTGTGACACTCCAGGAACCGGGCGTCATCGAACTGAAGGACAAACGATTGATGATGTTCTGCCGCACGACCTCCGGTTGCCAATACATTTCGTTTTCCGAGGACGGAGGCGACACCTGGACGCAGTTCGAACCGTCGAACATCGTCTCGCCTTGTTCGCCTGCGTCGATCGAACGGATTCCGAAGATAGGCGATTTGCTGTTGGTGTGGAACAACCACGAGAACGTCGACGCCGCACACCGGGGAAAGCGGACGCCGTACAATGTGGCCATCTCTCGCGATGAAGGCCGCACTTGGGAGAGCGTCAAGACGCTGGAGGACGATCCCAACGGTTGGTACTGCTACACCGCCGTCGACTTCGTCGGCGACCATGTTTTACTGGGCCACTGCGCCGGCGACCGCCGCACCGGCGGCTTGTCTTTCACGCAGATCACCCGTTTCCCTGTGGCTTGGATCTACAAATAGGGTGCCGACATGCTGCCGATTTTTCTTCTGGGGCTGGTGGCTTCCGCGGCTCCCGCCGACCAGCCGCTGGTGGTTCACGGCTCGTCCTTACGGGCCGAGTTTCGGAACGGTTCGTTGACATCGCTGACTGACCAGTCGGGCAACGTTTACGTCAGCCGCCCGAAGGAACACAACGGGCTGGGAATCCATCGGATCGCTGGTGACCATTGGGCCGGGGAGGCACTGGGCGATCACCAGCTTTCCGGCCCCGGCCAAGTCTTGCGACAATACCGCGACTTTTCCGGGCTAGAAGACGCCACCGCAGAAGCGGCTTATCGACTGGACGCGGAGTCGGGCGACGTCGTGGTTTCTCAACACTGCGCATCGACCGAAGCGGGCGTGTGGGGCGTGAGTTGGTCCATTGAAGAGATCCCGCTTGACGCTGCGATCATCGTTCCGGGACGGTCAGGCGTCCGTTTGACGGCAGACTGCCCCGGACGGCGTCATCAGTTCGACTATCCCATCGGCTGGGAAGCGCAGTTGGTGATCGTCGAAATGCCGGGCCGAGGCTTCTACGTCTGGGCAGACGACGTGCAAGGTCGATTCAAGCGGTTGGTCGTCGAGCGGGACCAGTATGGATGGCGGCTGGAACTGGCCACAATGAACCACGCGCCGTTCGAAAAACACACGACTTGCCAATCGGTCGATTGGCGTTTGAATGTCTATCAGGGTGATTGGCGGGTACCGGCCCGTCGCTACCGTGATTGGGCCGTAGCGAACTTCCGTCCCACGCGGATCGAGGATCAGAAGCCCGATTGGGTGAAGGATATCCGTGCCATGGTCATCATGGGCATGGATCGCGCGGTGCTCGACGCCCTGCCCGATCGGTTCGATCCGCGCCAAACGATCCTTTACGTCCCCAGTTGGCGATCAGCCGGGTACGACCGCGACTATCCAGTCTATGATGAACCATACGAGAAGCTGAAGCCGTTCATTGAACGCGCTCACCAACTGGGTTTCCGCGTGATGCTGCACGTCAACTACTTCGGCGTGGATCCGCTGAATGCCGCATATCGAGAGTTCGAGCCGTTTCAGGTTCGCAGCCCGTGGGGCGAACACGAAAAACAGTGGTGGCTGTGGACAAGAGCGACACCGGAGATTCGTTTTGCGTACATCAATCCCGCGTGCAAAGCATGGCGTGATCACTTCACCACGGCAATGGTCAAACTCTGCCGCGGGTACGATATCGACTCGCTGCATTTAGACCAAACGCTTTGCATCTTCAACGACCATAACGGTCCGATCGATGACATGTCGATGATCGAAGGCAACATCGCCTTGCATCGGCAATTACGCGAAGCCCTGCCCAGCGTGGCTTTGAGCGGCGAAGGACTGAACGAAATCACCTATCGCTACGAAGCGTTTGCGCAACGTCACGCGTGGGGCCTGAACCACGCCGATGGAACGTGGGACCGCCGGCACCTCGAACTGGCCCATCCCATCAGTTCGTATCTATTTCGACCCTACACGATCATCAACGGCTATCTCGGTTGCGCTCCGCCCACCGAAGGGCAATTGTATGCGGCATGGAATGAGGCATACGAACACTGGGGAGTCATTCCGACGCTCAAACCGTCGCTGGAACAACTACGTCATCCGACAGGTTTTTCCCGCCAACTGTTCGACGAGGTCGAGTTCTGGCAACAGGAGAGAGTGGACATCGACGTAGAAGGCGATTGGTCGGACGATGTCGCCTTTCCGCTGCGAACCGCCGACGGCCGTCGAGCCGAACGGACCACGGACGGACGGTTGTTGCTCGGCGAACGGCAGATCAGCCACACGATCACCGGCGTGGACAGAATCGAAGCGTCGGGCAGTATCCCCGGCTGGAGGGCCTATGATCGAACAGCCCTGCTCGGGCTGGATCCATTGCGGTGGTATCCGTATGTGGAGGACCCACGGTCGTTTGACCAGTTCCATCTGGCCACTCTGCCCGAAGGGATGATCGCCGAAGCGGTCACCTGCCAGGACGACATGGCGATGATTCGCGTATCGAGTCCGACAACCATCGTGGCGAATCTGGTCGAGTTGCTTGACACGGCCGATGGCGGATCGCGGCCGTTTGCGGGAGAACCGTTCCAGGCGAAGGGCCCTTTCGCGGCCCCGGACGGATCGGGATTCGATCGTGCAAGCGAGACGACGTTGTCTGCCCATCCACCCTGGAAGGCCAACGGGACCGATCCCGACACTGGTGCGAAGCACCAACATGGGACAGGCGCGGCATACGTTCGCTATCGCCTCCAATTGCCGGAACGTGGGCGTCTGCGATTCGTGAGCGACGTGTTCATCGACCGTGGTGCGGTCGGCCAGCCGAACTCGGACGGCGTCACTTTCACGTGCATCGCTCACTGTGACAAGAAAGAACTGCAATGCGAGGTGCACAACGCGGGCGACCAACTGAAGAAGCTGGAGCTGGAATTGACGCCGTTTTCGGGCCGTCTGGTTGAACTTGAACTGTCCGTTCATCCGGGCCCTAATCTGAAGCCCAGTTTCGATTGGGCTCGATGGCTTCGCCCGAGAATCGAACGCGAACTACGAACACGCGGGACGATCGCCGTGGCGGGCGGTAGACCGTGGCGTTTGGCTCTCGGCCGCGAGGGGGTTCTGCCGATCGTCGATCAAGGCAAGACGATTCAGTTAGAAGCCGAATTGCCGGGGACCGTCCTGCTACTAGGCGACCAGCCACGCGATGTGTCGCTCCCCGTGGACCTTGGCGACCAAGAATGGCACATGATGCTGGCAAGCGACGGCACACACGAGGCCACGGTATCGCCATTTGTGAACGTCCATCCCGCGTCGGCCGCTGCCGGCGGTGTCGTCCGATCGGGCCTATCGGCTCATCCGCCTAACCAGGGAAAGCTGATCGCTCACTTGCCAATCGTGCTGCCCGCAGAACGAGCCATATTGAAGACGTGGATCGGGATTCGCGACGGTTCGGAATCGACCGGCGTGGTGTTCGCTATCGAGGTCAATGGCAACCAAGTCGCACAACGCCGGATGTTGCCGGGCCGATGGGAAGGGATCGAAGTGGATCTTTCGTCGTGGAAGGGCAAGCCGATCGTCTTATCGTTCACAACCGATTCCGACGGCTCCTACAGCTTTGATTGGGCTTGCTGGGGCGAGCCGAGACTTGAGCCGCAGTAGGACGGCGCGTGTCGTCAGAGACGGCGTTTGGATAACATGGCCGCATCGCCGCAGCCAACTCATTCGTTGCCGCCCTGAATTCGCTGGGATTCAAATCTTTCCCAACGAATTCAGGGCGGCAACGAATCTGAAATGTAGACATTGGGAGATGCAATGAACTCCACTCAAATCGAGACAGACCGTTTTGGTTGCACGTCCGAGGGCAAAAGCGTCGGCAGGTTTACGTTGCGCGGTCCGAACGGCATGATGGTCCGGCTGATCGACTTCGGGGCAACGGTGACGGAACTGCAGGTGCCCGATTGCGATGGCCGGATCGCGGACGTGGTGTTGGGATTTGACGATTTGGCATCGTACGAGACGAAGAGTCCCTATTTTGGCAGCACGGTGGGGCGAGCGGCGTTCCGGATTCCGTACGGGCGATTCGAACTCGACGGTCGATCGTATCAGTTAGATGCCAACGGCGGGCCGCATCATATACACGGCGGCACGAAGGGCTTCAGTTGGGTCGTCTGGGACGCGGAACCGCTGGAGCGGGATGACGGTCCGGCTGTGAGGTTCACCTACCACAGCCCGGACGGCGACCAGGGCTACCCTGGAGCCGTCGATGCAGAAGCGGTGTATGCACTGACCGATGCGGGCGAACTACGCATCGAATTCACGGCAACATGCGACCGCCCGACGCCGATCGACATGACGCATCACGGCTATTTCAACCTGGCTGGGGCCGGCGTGGGTGATGTGAACGACCACGTCGTCGAGATCGCGGCCGATTTCTATTCCGAGACCGACGATCAAGTGATCGCCACCGGTGCGCTTCTGCCCGTGGAACGCACGCCATTGGATTTCACCGAGCCCAAACGGATTGGCGAGCGACTGGCGATGCTCCCGGAGCAGACAGGCGGTTACGATTTGGCATACCTGAACCGTAATCAGAGCGGCACGGTAGCCCTCGTTGCGAGCGTGCACGAGCCGACCACGGGCCGCACGATGCACGTGCTGACCGACGCACCGGCGTTGATCTTCTACGGCGGCAACTACCTGGATGGCACGCTGCGGGGCAAAGGCGGCGTCGCATACGAAAAGCACTCGGGGCTGGCCATGGAAACCGCCGCGCTGCCGGACGCCGTCAACCATGCCAACTTTCCGTCGATCATCCTTCGCCCCGGCGAGACGTACCGACGTACGTGCATCTATCGGTTCGCTGCGGAGTGACTGGTTGGCGGGATTCGCCGCCGGACCCACCTCTCTTTCCGGTAGAACTCAAGTCCCTCCACCCGAAAGAGTCGCAATGTCGCCGTGATTCTTCAGAGCCGGTGCCCGTGGGAAAACTTCGCGACCTAGAGTTTGGGTAGTTTTCTACGGGGTCCGCGATGGCTGTCTGGTGTCGATGGCCTCCGTCCGGGATTCCTGACCGGTTGCCGGTTGTACGGTTCGCACGCAAAATATCAGGGAATTCTTCGTGGCGTTGAAGAGCAACTGATGGCAGAAACTTTTGACCCTTACTACAAGTGGCTTGGCATACCACCCAGGGACCAGCCTCCGCATCACTACCGTCTGCTCGGCATTGAGTTGTTCGAGGAGGACCGTGACGTGATCGACGCGGCGGCCAACCGTGTTATGTCCTACCTGAAGGACATGGCCCCCGGGGACGATGCGGCCCACTCGCAGACCCTACTGAACGAGATTTCCCGGGCAAGGATCTGCCTACTGAACACGGAGAAGAAGGCGGAGTATGACGACCAGCTTCGCCAAAGGCTGAAGGCAGCGGGCTTACTGGACACGAAGCCAAAGAAACCGGCTGCGAAGAAACCGCCTCCCAAGACGCCGAAGCCGACCGGACCGCCACCCGCCAAGCCGCCGGCCTCCTCGCCACCGCTACCCGCGATTACGCCACCGCCGCAGACCTCGGTCGACAGGTTTCCAGCTTTCGAACCCCTGCCACCGAAAGCCAAGACCGGCGAGGCGTTGAAGATTGTGGTCAGCAGCGAAGACGCAGTCAAACGGCCTGCCGCGAAGCGAAAAGAGAGCAAGCCGGCTGTCCAAAACGACCAAGGGCCGCGCAATCGGCCCCACCGTCTGTTGGGCGTTCTGGTGGGCCTGTTGGTCATTTCGGTTATCGCCTTCATCGTGTCTTTGATCGTGTTCGGTGATGGTGGCGATTCCGAGTTCGGGCAGGATCCGCAAAGTGGCGGCGCGGACGAACCAGGGTTCTCGTTGCCCGCCTTCGATCCCAATTTCCAGTCCACAGCCGTCGATGGACTCACCGGCGGGTACGGGCGCATGGTCGGGCACTGGAAATTCGACGACGACGTACGAGACAGCTCGGGCGGAGACCACCACGCGACACTTGCGGGCAATCTGGCATTTGTTGATGGAAAAATGGAACGTGCATTGAATCTATCGGAAGTTCAGCGACTATCGGTCCCCGGACCTTTGTTTGCAGAGTCGAGCGAGTTTTCTTTGACGCTATGGATCAAATTGGACAAGGTTCCCGACACCACCCGTCCGATCGTGGACGGCGGCACCCTGGACATTCATCTTCACGGGGGCCATCCGAAGCTGCGCGTGGGGCGTCTGGAACCAGCCGCTGGCCAAAGCACGGATGAAGACACAAAGGCGTTCACCGGCATCGACATTACGGAGCACTTGAACCAGTGGGTGCATCTTGGCTTGGTCTACTCAGCGCCGTCGCATCAGGTCAACTATTACTTGAACGGCGAGCACCGAGGATTCCAGCGATACGCGCAATCCACTCCGGCAGAGATGAGCCGATTGCGGATCAGCAACTTTGCGGGCGACATCGACGATTTGCGGGTCTTCGACTACCGGCTTAGCAGCGTAGCCGTCAAAGCGATCTTCGATGACGACTTCTCGCCGCTCTTGGCCGCGCCCGACGAGTCCAACGGCAAAGTGGCCTGCGAGACATGGCACGACGTCTCCGACGGCCTCACTCGTGGACAGATCGACCGGATTACGGCCGGCCCGCCTGCGGAAACCACTACTCTGAGGAGTGGGCTGTGGGACATGTTGCCGCTGGCCGAGGGCCACTGCCTGAATCGAATCCGTGGCTTTCTCTACCCACCCGACGACGGTGAGTACGTGTTTCTGCTTCGGTCCAGCGGGCTCGCAACATTCTCACTGCAGCGATTTGGAGCAGACGAGGATTCACTTGCGCAAATCATTCTGAACGACGCCATGCGTGCACAGTCGATGCCCATTCCGCTGGAGAGTGGCAAGGCCTACTACTTCGAGGTTCTTCACCAGTATGACGGCCAAAAGCGCGGTTTCCGCCAGATCAGTCTGGGCTGCAGATCTGCAACCGATCGGAGACGCCGGCCCTTTGCCCCACCTGACGCGAAAGACCGCCAGTTCGCGATCCCGGCCGATTTTCTGGCATCGTACGGCGACGTGGAATGACCTGTGCCGCCCGTAGGCGAGACTGTCGCTGGAGTACAGCCTTCAGGCTACGAGAACCGGCTGAAGCCTGGACTCCAACGGGACAAACGTGGCCGTGGGCGGTATAGGCTCCTTCTGCGGGGTGTGTTACAAACGTTTTACGTATGTAGCCTCCGGACGGTGTTAGGATAGTAGGCGGAGGATCCTATGCCCCAGCAAATGATTCTTACTATCGAAGACGACCCTGCGATCCGTCGAGGGATCTGCGACGCGCTTGGCTATGCCGGCTATCGGGTACTGGAGTCGGGCGATGGCCATGACGGCCTGGAGATGGCCGTGCGCCACGACTACGACTTGCTGCTTCTGGACCTGGTTCTGCCGGGCAAGGATGGATTGGAGATCCTGCGCGAAGTGCGCAAGACACGTCCCACGCAGCCCGTGATTATCCTCTCGGCACGAGGCGAAGAGGACGATCGAGTCGAAGGGTTGAAGCTGGGTGCGGACGATTACGTGGTCAAGCCGTTCAGCGTCAAAGAGTTGCTCGCGCGGGTCGAAGCGGTGCTGCGCCGTTCACCGGAACGGCCGACGGACCTGGACGAGGTCCATTTTCCTGGCGGGCTGGCCGATTTCGCTCGTCGCGAGGTCCAGTTCGCGGACGGCGAACGTGTCGAGTTGTCCGAACGGGAGATCGAGTTGCTGCGTTATCTGGTCAAGAACGGTGGCCGCGCGATTGCTCGCGACGAATTGCTCGCCAACGTGTGGCGGATCAGCCCGCAAGGCGTCTCGACACGCACGATCGACATGCACGTGGCACGCCTGCGCGAGAAGCTGCGCGATGATCCGACGGATCCTCAAGTGCTGCTGACCGTACGCGGCAAAGGGTACATGTTCGCAAGCGACGGGGACCAAGAATGAAACGTCCCTGGCAAATCTGGCTGCTCTTTTTGGTGTGTCTCGCCATGGTCCTGCCGGTCATGGCGTGGCTGACGCATACGGCGCTGGAATTGGACCGCGCCGAGGCATTCGCCCAGCAGCAGGCCGACTTGGAGGAGGCGGTTGGCAGCGCTTTGTGGCAAATGGACGGCGAGTTGACTCGCCTATTGGCACCGGAAATCGCTCGCCCATCCGTTTTCTACCGACCGTTCTATGCGGTCGTCGTCGGCAAGGGCGAGGCGCAGCAATTGCCCTCCCCGCTGCTGATGCAACCATCGCCGTACGTGCGGCTTCATTTTCAAGTTCGCCCCGACAACACGTGGCATTCGCCGCAATGTCCAACCAAGGCACTGTACGATCTGGCGTTGGCAAACGACGGGTCGCCAGACAACATACGGCTGAGCAACGATCGACTAAACCAACTCGCCCTTGCCGTCCGTTACGCCGATCTATTGGACAAAGTCCCCGAACGGAAGTTGGAGAGCGATCTCCTGGCGGCGGTACAGTGGGCTAACAACAACGCGTTTATGGCGGGACCGCAGCAGGGGCAGGTCGTCAACACGATTTTGGATTATGGGTCGGTGCGTCAGCAGTTGGAGGACATTCAGATCAACCAACAGCCCAACTCGGAACAGCAGGACACGCAATTAGCACTGTCGTCTAACAGCTATCCCGTCGAACGAAATCGGCGAGTCCAATCCCGGCAGGGCAGTAATCTGGAAAGCCGCAATGCAGCGTTGCAGGCGGCCGCCCAGCAGGCGTTTTTCGATCAACGAGCGAATTTCAATCCCGACGTGTCGACTCTTCCACGATTCGAGCTTGAAGGCGTCAGCCAGCCGGTGTGGATCGACTCTCATCTGCTATTGGCACGCCGAGTCGAATCGGGCGGCGAGACGTTGATCCAGGGATGCTGGCTCGACTGGCCCAGAATCCGAGAGAAACTCTTGGAGCGCGTCGCCCCGTTGCTGCCGGACGCCCGCCTGGAACCGGTTACGGACATGAGTCAAGTGCGATTTGACCGCGTACTGGTGAGTTTGCCCATCCAACTGGTCGTCCCTGAGCCGGTCGCCGTCATCAACCCATTCTCGCCGATTCGCGTTTCGCTGCTGGTCGCCTGGTTCTTTCTTTTGCTGGCCACAGCGTCGCTGGCAGTGCTGCTGAAGGGGGTTGTGGCGTTGAGCGAAAGGCGGGCGGCATTTGTGTCTGCTGTAACGCACGAGTTGCGTACGCCTTTAACGACGTTTCGCATGTATGCCGAGATGCTCTCCGAAGGGATGGTCTCCGGCGCGGACCAGCGTCACAAGTATCTGGAGACGTTAAGGGTCGAGGCCGACCGGCTCTCGCATTTGGTCGAGAACGTCCTGCAATACGCTCGATTGGAACGCGGTGCCGGCGCAAAACGTCGCGAGGAACTCGCCGTGGACTCGCTGATCGACCGGATGGCAACGCGTTTGTCCGATCGCGCTGCTCAAGCCGAAATGAAGCTGCAGATCGAAGCCGACGAAGACGTCCGGGCGGCGACAATTTCCACGGACCCGGCCGCCGTGGAACAGATCCTGTTCAACTTGGTCGACAATGCCTGCAAGTATGCCGTCAGTGCCGAGGACGGCCGTATTCATCTGCAAGTTGAGGCCGACGTCCGCAGCGTTTCCATCCGTGTCAGAGACCACGGACCGGGTGTGACCGAGCAGGAAATGAAACGTCTGTTTCAGCCGTTCTCGAAAACCGCCCACGAGGCCGCCAATTCGGCTCCGGGCGTCGGTCTGGGATTGGCTCTGTGCCGTCGTTTGGCGGCAGACATCGGCGGACGCCTAGATGCAAATCGCAAGTCTGACGGCGCGGAATTCGCACTTGTGCTTCCGCGGTCGCTCAGATACAGCGAGTGATCACGAAGTCCGTCAGCAGACGTAGCGTTTCGACGGGCGCATCCGGCGGCAGGTCGACCAATTGCTCCCGAGCTCGATCGGCATAGGCAGCGGCTTTCTCGCGCGCGTAAGAGATCGCATCGTACCGGTCCAAGTACTCGGCCAGAATCTCGTGCCGTAATTCCGACTCGCCTTCTAGAGCTTGCTGCAGCCTCTCTCTCTCGCTTTCTTCGACGAGCTCCAGCACGCGAATCACAGGCAAAGTAGGCTTCTGTTTGTCCAGGTCCGTTCCCAGCGATTTCCCCGTGGCTGCCTCGTCCCCGACTACGTCCAGCACATCGTCTGCGATTTGGAACGCGGTACCAAGGTTGCGACCGTAGGCCTCCATCAGGTCCTCGGTGGCCTCACTCGCTCCGGCAAAATGCGCACCCAGTTTGCAACTGCAACCGCACAGCTCGGCTGTCTTGGCTTCGATGATGCTCAGATAGTCGTCTTCGCTCAGGCCGAAGTCGCCGCGAGTCCCCTTCTGACGCAACTCCCCCTCGCAAAGAACGCTCGTGGATTCGCCGATCACGCGGCAGGCGTACGTGTTATCCAACGTGCTCGCCAGACACAACGCTCGACTGAAAAGGAAATCGCCCAACAGAATGCTCGCCTCGTTGTCCCAACGCGAGTTGACTGTTGCCAGATGCCGTCGCGTCGTAGCTTCGTCTAGGACGTCATCGTGGATCAACGTAGCCGCGTGAATCATCTCGACCACGGCACCCAGCGTGATATGGGCCGAGTCGAGTTCGCCCACCGCCTTGCCCATCAGCAACAGCAGAGCGGGACGCAAACGCTTTCCGCCCAGGTGGCAACCGTAACGGACCAGTTCATCGACGAAGGCGTAGTCGCTCCGCATTTGCCCACGCAGAACGGCTTCCACTTCGCCCATCTCGGCGGCGATCGGGTTGTACAGATCCTTCAAACGCGATTTGGCGTTTGACAAGTTTCGAATAACAGGACTCATGGATTTCATTCTCGTACGTTTCAGCTATTCAGGAGCACGAACGTAATGCCCGCTGCGCCCTCCCGATTTCTCCTCCAGTTGTACACTTTCGATGACCATGCCGCGATCCACCGCTTTGCACATGTCGTATACGGTCAACGCCGCGATGGTAACCGACACCAACGCTTCCATTTCCACACCCGTTTTGGCCGTCAGGCAGACCTGCGACGAGATGGCGAGCATATCTTCGCTAGGGAAATCGAAGTCCACCTTCACCGCATCCAGAGCCAACGGGTGACAGAGCGGTATCAAATCGCCCGTGCGCTTCGCGGCCATGATACCAGCCAAACGTGCTACTTCAAGTACATCGCCCTTCGCCGCCCGGCCCTCACGAATCAATTGCAGAGTCTCCGGCGCCATGCGGACTCGACCGCTGGCACGTGCGATCCGTTCGGTCGGATCCTTGTCGCCCACATCAACCATGCGGCTCGCCCCGTTCTCGTCGAAATGGGACAGGTGGGAATTCATCTGGATTCGTCGAACCTTGGCGTGGCGTTGGGAGAGTGACAGGATCGCGGCTGACCCAGGCTTGCTGGAATTCTGGGTCCAGACATCTCCTTCTCCTAGGAACCGCGGCAGGGAAACCATCATAACATAAAAAAACGCCCAGTAACGGGCGTTTGTGGCAAGAGATGGGATTGCGGAGACCGGGGCCGGGAACCCCGGTGCCTCCACTGGCCGAATCATTCGACCCCCCATTCGGATTTATCGAATCCGCCGTGTGGTCTAGTCACGACGGTTTGGGCAACGCGACGACTTGAAATGTCCCTCCACCTCTGTAGCTGGAGCGGTTGATGGTTATACCAGTTCTTTTCTCGCACCGATCAACGTCCGTAGACGCTCGGCCAAGAGTCTTGCGTCAAACGGCTTCTTGAAAGTCTCGTTGATCGCGGATCGATCGAAGCTCATCGGCTGACCGTCGTCCGGCAGCAACGCAATGAGAATCGTCTCGGTGAAATCCATGTTCTTCCGCAGATTCTGACAGATCTGCAGGGCTTCCACCTTGCCGATCGAAAAATCCACGATTATGCAATCTGGATGAAAACTCTCCGCGTGAATGCCGGCCTCGAATCCGCTGGCCGCAACGGCGACCTTAAAGGATCTTTCGGGCGGTAGTTCCCGTTTCAAGTTCTCGATCAACACCTGATCTTGAGCCACGATCAGCACCTTGGCCATCGCCTCGTCTTCGAGGTCCCCAAGGGGCATTCCGTGCTCTTTGAGGAACTTGATCAGGTATTCCCTGGGAATGCGTCGGTCTTGGGACCCCGGAATCCGGTATCCCTTAAGGCGGCCCGAGTCGAACCACTTACTGACCGTGCGCGGGGCCACTTTACAGATCTTGGCGACCTGTCCAGTTGTGAACACCTTCATCGCAGGTTCTCCATAACTCTCTCGTTGACTCGTCCTATACTGCGCCGGACATAATCGCCGCGACACAGTGTCATGCCCCCTGTCTGTGACACTGACCTTTTGAGTCAGCGAGCGCCGGTGTGGGGGACCGACTTCGCACAAACATCTGGGTCGGGACTTGACTATCGTAAAGCTTCTTCGTGGCTTAGACTCAGCTCCCTCTGATCTGCGCCTTACTAAAAACCATCGGCAATCGGAGGCTTCGGAATTTGGGTAAAATCCGCAAAATGGAGAAGTTTGTTCCAGCTTCCCCATCATGCAGGAGCCCGATCACCAACAAGCCGGAACTTCAGCCTGGTAGGGTTGAGAGGGGAAAATCCATCGTAGAATCCGCGGAATGAGCAACAACGCTCATTGCCGCAGATGCAGAGCAATCTGCACTAGGTAGGATCCCCCCTACTCAGTCCGTTCTGCATTTGAAACGCACACTGCAGTCGCAGACTACGCTTCGGAACAAACCTTCCGATTTTATGTTTCGAATCGAAAGGGGGGATTACTTTAGAAAGATTCACAACTTACGTCGTACCAGCTCTGTAAATCTGTCTTTCCATGAAGACGGACCCAGATCGGGATGCAACAGCCTGAACTGCCGAAGCACTTTTTCCGCCGTTTTGGGATCGGTCTCGAAAAGGCAGCATAGTTGATAGTACTTCGCTTCGTACCATTCTTCCGAATTCTTGGAAACTCCCGACAACACTGTCCTCCACTGCGGCAGCGACTGTTCGTAGTTCCCGGCGTGGAAGTAAGCCAACCCCGCGCGACGAAGGTAGCTCTTGTCCTTCGGGTACGCGGTCAGCAGCTTCTCCAAGTGCCGGGCCGCTTCACCGAGCTGTCCCAACTGGAACGCGTAATAAGCAAGCTTTGAGGTGGCGATTCTCGCGTTTTTCTTGGACGAAATCGCTTCCACTGAATTCCCTTCACGTTCGGCCAGTCGAGCGTACACTGCGTACGCTTCTTCATACAGTGTTCTCTTCTGTCCCTCCGTCGCCGATTTGAGCTTCTCGTCCACAGCTTTGGCCGCCACGACCAGAGCCGGCCGTTCGTAGATCGACCCCGTCGCATGTTGCACCAGCCAATCTGCGTGAGTGCGGCGGGCTTCGTCGTCGTCCCGCTGGCCCGCCATCTGCAAACGACGGTAGTGGTATTCGGCCACCAGCGAGTGGCTGAGGGGCAAACGCTCTGTCAGCGGCGTTGCCCTATCCAGAAAGTGTGTTGCCGCTCGAGCATCCGATGAAGGCCCGTTCAAGGCCGCGTCAGCGGCCACGAGACAACACTTCAGTTTTCGACTGTCATCCACATCGACGCTTGCGTCTGCGAGATACTCTCTCACCGCCTCGAACAATCCCCTGGAGGCATCAACTTTCCCTTCATTGGTGGCACGCGCCCACAATTGGTGGCTGAGAAGGCAAATATCATATCTCGCCGAGAGGTACGATGGATCGTCCGATTTGATCCTTCGGAGCTTGGCGATCGTCTCCTTGGGCGAAGCGGCATTCTGCTCGAGGCGTTCCATGTAGTAGTCGGCACGCTTGGCGTACGGATGGTCAGGGAAACCGCTCTTCAGAGTTCGCAGCGCTTCCAGCGCGGCGGTGGCGGCTCGCGGTTCGGCCTTGGTTGCCTTCTGGTAGGATGCGAAGGCCATCCAGGCCGACTGGGCGGCCGTTTGAGTGTCGGAAGCCTTCAAACCGGTAACCGCCTGCCCGTATTGACGTCCGGCCTCTTCGTATTCGCCGAGTTGAAAGTGGCACCAGGCCAATTCGTAACGGCACTGGGCGGCCGAGCTGATCTGCTCGTTGGCGTCCGGTGCGGCCAGTGCCGCAGTGAGGGCCCGTACTGCGGCCCGGTAGTCATCCGGTGCTTTGCTCCGTTCGGCCACAGCGAGCAGTCGTCGGGCGTCGATCCACCGAAGAAAAAAGCCCCCTCCCGATGGGAGCTTGATGTCATACTTCTCCATCAGTTGACGAACGGTCCGCCGCTCTCCCAGCCTGGCCAGCCCCTCCAGGCCGAGTATTCCCAACTGGTTTTCTTTCGGAGACACGGTTTCACTGCGGTCGCCGTACGTCGCACGCACCAGGCTGACGCAAAGACTGACTTTTCCTTTGGTAGCGTTTGCCGCGTAATCGGCGATCTTCTCCTTGGCATAGCTGCCCGCCTCGTCGCACTTGCCGGCATTCAGCATGCCCTGGACATACCAATACGATGCTTGATCTTGGATCTCCAGCGGGACGCTGGCGTGTTCCAGGAGTTGGAAGCAAGCTTTGGTGGCATCCAAGTTGTCTACGGCGGCCTCGGCAAGTCCCAATCCAATCAGGGCCCCCGACCGCCAGCCCGACTCCAATCCCAGCCACTCGGCGTCCAGATCCGTGTACGAGTCGTTTTCGATGCCGAGGAATCTGCGGAATGCGTCCCGAGCAACCTTGAACCCAGTTCCAGCCGATTGCGGTTTCGTCAAACCGAGATAGTAGTTGGACCAACCGGCGTAGTATGTGGCCCTGCCTGCGACGGCCTGTGTGCGCAGCAGCTCTTTCTCTTTGGCATCACGCTCGCCGCCGTCCTCCAGGTCGTCGATCTGATCCGTGAGCGTGTCGACTTGCGAATTGAGTTGTTCCTGGTAGACGTTCAGTTTTGGTGTGACGCGGACTAGTATTCTTCCGGCCTCGTCGCGTGCTTCCACGTTGGCAGGATCGGCGATCCATTCGGTGACCAGCGATTCTGCGTGTTTGTAGTCGGCCTGCAGCAGCATCACCTGAAGCGACGGCGTATCGGCTTCCGGGGCTTTCTGCACGAGCGTCTGGACCCGGCGAAGTAGATCGGCCGATTTCTGCTCGTCGCCAGCATTGTTCAACAACTCTGCCGCATACAGGTCCGCGAGTTTCTTGGCCATGGCGACACGTTTCTCGCTCGGAAGGTCTTTCCCGATAACCGTCTCCAAATGAATGATCTCCAGATCGGTCAGCCCCAGACGATCCAAAAACTGGGTAACCACCTCGTCGTCGTCACCGTGGACGGTCGATACGGGCAACGTGCCCGCAAGCATAGACTGCAAGAGGGCGATACTCAGCAGGAACAAGCTTTGCGGATGACGTCGCACGCTACTCCTCGCGAGATTCCAGCGGGACATAAGACACGGCAACGAAGCCCGCTGACTTACAGGATTGAATCGCCGCCGCGGCCATGCGAAATGGTGCCTCGGCGCTAACTCGAACGAAAGCGCCGTCCGCCTTGTTGTCGAATAGCTTTAACAGATCCGTCAGTTCCGTATCCTTCGCCATCTCACGTTCACCCACCTTGTACACGAAACCGGCGGCGACCTGCGTAACATCGACGATCGCCGGTTCAAGGTCATTGGCCGAGCCACTGGCAGACCGCTGTCTTACCTTGATTGCCGAATCCAGATTTCGTTCGGTCTTCACGAAACTGGCGGCCGTCATGAAGAAGATGAGCAGCAGGAAAACCACGTCGATCATGCTGGTCATCGACAGCTCGATCTTGGTTTCCCGTTGGACTTTCCGACTGGACAGCTTCATGGCGTTTACTCGAGGACTTGGACTGCGATCCGTACCTTCTTCACCTGCAAACGGGCTAGCGACGTTACGATCTCGTTCACCGTCCGGCTGTCACCGCGCTCGTCCCCGCGGATCACCACCGCGAGGCGATCGGGATCATCGCCCACTTTAGCAAGCTCGAGCGAAACGAACGTCAATAATTCGGAGTTGGTGATTCGGTTGCCCGAAACGACGATATCCCCGCTTTGATCCACATTGACCGTCAGTGACACACGCTTCTGGTCCTCGGAGCCTTTGAGCTTCGGCAGTTCGAGCCGCTCTTTGTTGATCTCCGACACCTGCGAGACGGTCATGAAGAAAATTATCAACAGAAACACAATGTCGATCATCGGCGTCATGTTCATGCCGGCGGTCGTCGGACGTTTGTGTTTAGTCAGTCGCATGGTATCTTCCAACGCGTCGCCGCCCGGGCATTATTTCCGTCGTCCCAGCGGCATCATGATCTGCTCGACACATTTGCCGGCCTCGGCGACGATCGAGTCGATGCGGTTGCGGAAGTAGCTGAACGCGATCATCGTGGGAATCGCCACCACCAAACCCATCAAAGTGGTGACCAATGCCTGGCCAATGCCGCCAGCCAACTCGTCCGGCTTGGCCATGCCGCCCGATGCGGCGATGGTGTTGAACGCCGTGATCATGCCCAGCACCGTACCGGTCAGCCCCAGCATCGGTGCAATCGAGCCGATCAGGCCCAGCACTTCCGTCTTTCGGTACAAGCGGCCCGTCTGATCTTCCCCCGCTTCCTCGACCGCAGCTTTGTACTCGGCGAAACCGAACTCCGATCCCTTGTATCGCTCCAGCCCTGCCAGCACAACATAGGCCACCAGCGACTGGTTCTGTGGTTCGTTACATGCCGTGATCGCTTCGTCGATCCGGTTCTGGCCAATCAACTCATCCAACTCGGCAATCACCAACTCGGGCATGAGCACGCTCTTTCGTATGGTCAACGCATGCTCGACGACGAATCCAACGGCCACCATCGACAGCAACAAGATCAATACCCCGACAAACCCGCCGTCCATAAGCGTGCGCAGCACGGTTCGCTTCTTTTTCGGAGTGTCCGAATCTGTGGCCGATGCTGCGCCCGAGGGTGTCGCGTCGGTCTCCGCCAACCTTTCGTCCAGTGTTTCGTCCGCGGCTTGGGCTAAGACAACGGATGCCGTCGAGATCGACCCCAAGGCCACAGCCGCGAGTAGCAGGTAAACCATCGTAGGACGCAGACGGAATTGCACCGACCGGGGCCGGACCCAATGGAGCCGTTTCATGATTTCCTTCATTTAGATTCTTCCTCAAGGATCGCTTTTCGGACTGAGTTCCGCTTTGACCTTCGCAGCATGATACGTTTGACCGTATTGTTCAAGCAACTCCCTGCGCACAGCGGCGCGGCCGCTTTCGTCGCCCGCTGTGGCAAAAGACTGCATTGCCTGGTACAGCCCGGCTGCGGCCAACTCGGGGAACCCCTTACCGTAGATCGCCGGCAAGTGAAGCAAACGCAGGATGCCTCCGCGGCGCGCCAGTTCGTCGCCGTTTCGCAGTTCAGACATGCCCAACCAGTAGATCGCCAACGGCTTGTTGGCCGTCACAAACTTGCCCACATTCTGTTCCAGCGAGCTGATTGCTGGGCCTGTTTCGCCCGCAGTTACTTCGCGCTGGGCCATTGCAATCTCTTTCAATTGGGCCAGCTCGAGCTGCCCGCCCTGGATGCCCGACAGCACTCGCACCGCTTGGTCCGAATCACCCGCCGCCAACGCTAGCGTCCCATAGTACACACGCGTTCCTTCCGGCCGTGGTTCCGGCATCTCGCCGACCGCCCGCAGGACCCCTGGCAATGATGACTTGGCAGCCGCGATGTCGAACCAAACAGGCTGCAATTCCGGGCTCATTCCGGTTCGAGGATCGTATCGCAAACGCCGATCGCCCGGCAAAGAGATTTTCTTGGGAGTCTGTGTAGATTTCAGGTAGCTGTAACATCGCAAATACGGTTCGACTGCCTCCTCCCTGCGCCCGGCCGCCAAACGGGCCCACATCAAGGCCTGGAACACCATGTAAGCCGTCTCGCTCTTGCGACCAACGTAACGCGGATACACGGCCTCGGCGTGCGGCAGGATGTCGCGATAGTCGCCCACGGTCAACCGCTGCCGAATCCGGTACAGATGCGTCCCCAGGTCCTTGAGCATTTGGTCAAACGCAGCCTGTTGCTCCGCGGCGACTTTGCCTCGCTCGATCTCGTCCCACGAGATCAGCGACCAGTCGTCCAACCGAACCCCATCTTCGTCAAAGGCCCCAACCTTCTTGTCCGAAATGATGTCCAGGTTACGCAGCACAATACGGTCGGCGGCAAGACCCAGGTCCGAACACAAACCCGCCATAAAGACTGCCGCGACGACGCGGCAAACGAAATGCAAGTAGAAGGGTGTCGTGGTATTGGTCATTGGTCATTGGTCATTGGTCATTGCCCCACCGTTAGAATCCCGACACATGCCGGTATCTGCCGCCTGAATCGTTGGCGATCTTCCGCATGAGGGCTTCCGCACTGGTATCCATGAACGAGATCGTGTGAATCTGGACGCGTTTGCCACCGCGACGGTTCAAGTCGGCTACTTCATCCACGACGTTTTCCGGAAACAGGCCGTCGGTCATGAAGAAGATCGCGTCGGGGCGTGGCGATAGAGCGAAGGCCACGCGGAAGGCCGGTGTGGGATACGTGCCCCCGCCGGCGTTCACCGACTGCAACCAAGCCGTCACGTCAGCCCGGTCCCTGCGGGGATGACGCCAGCCGGGTTGTCGATAGGGCAATTCACGCGTGTTGAAGAAGATCAACTGAAACCGTCCACGACCGCCCATCGTGGTGAGCGTTTCTAGTATCTCTTCTTTGACGAAAGTCAGTTTCGGTCCTTCCATGCTGCCCGAACGGTCGGCAATGATACAGAACCGAGTGCCTTTGGCGTGCAGTCCCATGAAGGACGCGCCTTCACCAAAGGCCCCGCCACCGCCGGCCAACGCGGAAATCGCCGGTGAACCGCCGCCCGACGCACCGCTGGGCGTGAGCTCTGCCAAATTGACTTCCACGGACATGTCGGAGTCGGAAGCGTCCATTGGTGCGACCACTTCCAACGTTTCGTCCAACTCCTCGGCTTGTTCTGCCTCGGCCTCCGCATCGTCCGCGTCCAGTTCGTCGTCGGGGTTCTCGCTGAGGTTCTCCACGGGCATTTCCGCGATCAACACCTCTTCGCCCTCGCCGCCACCTCCGCCTCGGTAGTCGCAAGTGACCGCGGCGAACAGCAGCAGAAGCCCCATATGCGCAACGACTGAGACCAGCCCCGAAACACTGTTACTGAGCCACGAACCGGTCACGCTCGTCGGGCGCCGCTGTTCCTCATACTCGTAAGTCTCCGCCTCCGGCAGGCGAATGGTCCCCTGGCAATGCGGACACATGACCTCGCCGCCCATTTGGTCGGCGGAAACGCTCAACGGCTGGTTACAGTGAAGACAATTGACTCGCATAGAGGCCTCGTCGTGCGACAATACGCTCAAGGGCTACTGAATTGTGGGTTTATAACCAGCGGATTGTCAATCGTGCCCCGGTGTGCCATTATGGTCGGGGTCAGGTGTCGGGTGTCGGGTTTCAGGTGTCGGGAATGGCTTGCAGGGACTTGGATACACCTAAACGAGACACACCAAACTCGACACTTGGCACGCGCATCAGAACACTGACACCCGAACACCGACACCCACCACCACCACACATCGGGAGCGACGATCATGCCGATTTCAACGATCAAATCATTCTTTCGTGTGGCTCTAGTCTTGGCCGTCGCGGCAGCTTTTTGGGCTTGGCTGTGCCCCGTCACGACGGCTCATGCCGCGGGCGATTCGCCTAACATCATCTTCTTCCTTTCCGACGATCATCGAGCCGACTTCCTCGGTTGCGCAGGACACCCGATTGTGAAGACGCCCACGATTGATCGTCTCGCGAAAGACGGTGTGCGGTTCCAGAATGCCTTTGTCACAACCTCGATTTGCGCGGCCAGCCGGGCGACAATATTCACGGGCCTGTGGGAACGGTCACACAAGTTCACGTTCGGCACTCCGCCTATCGCCGACGAGTTCATCGACGAGAGCTATCCCGTTCTACTGCGCGAAGCCGGCTATCGTACCGGTTTCATCGGCAAGTTCGGTGTGGGCGTGCCGCAGGGTGCCAAGGAGCGGATGTTTGACTCCTTCATGCCGCTCGGTCGCAATCCTTACTTTAAGAAACAACCGGACGGATCGCTTCGGCATCTGACGGAGATCGTCGGCGACCGGGCCATCGAGTTCCTCAAGGAATGTCGCGAGGACAAACCGTTCTGTCTGTCGGTCAGCTTCAACGCCGCGCACGCCGAGGACGGCGACAAAGCGAATCACTTCCCCTGGCCAAAGGCGGAAGACGGGCTGTACGAAGACGTGACGATTCCCCCACCGCTGGTCTCGACAGATTTCTGGGGACAATTGCCGGGATTCCTGCAGAAGTGCATGCACCGTGATCGCTGGTTCTGGCGATGGGACACGCCGGAGAAATACCAGAAGAACGTAAAGGCCTACTATCGCATGATCACCGGGTTGGATCGCGTGATGGGACGCGTCTTGGACGAAGTGGATCGGCAGGGCTTCGGCGACAATACCATCGTCATTTTCATCGGCGACAACGGCTACTACAAAGGATCGCGTGGCTTCGCCGGCAAATGGAGCCATTTCGACGAATCACTTCGCGTGCCGCTGGTGATATACGATCCGCGCCTGCCGAAAGACAAGCGAGGTCGGGTAGTAGACAAGATGGCGTTGAACGTGGACACGGCGGCAACCATGGTAGCCATGGCCTGTGGCAGCGTGCCCGCGTCCTATCAGGGCCGGGACCTTAGTTCGCTGGTCTACGGGGAACAACCAGAGGAATGGCGCAACGACTTCTTCTGTGAGCACTTGTTCGACAACGCCAGTATCCCCAAATGGGAAGGCGTACGCGGCGAGCGCTATGTGTACGCTCGCTATTTCGAGAACATGCCGGAGGGCGAATTCCTGCACGATCTGCAGCAGGATCCGACACAGTTGAAAAACCTCGTCGCCGATCCGTCCTATGCCGACGTCCTAACAAGAATGCGACAGCGCTGCAATGAACTTCGCGATTGCTATGGCGGCGAGTACACTATAGAGAAGTTCCCAACCGTCAGGCGCCTGCGTGGAAAGCCGAAACCCCCTCGGCCCAAACGTTAGGTCGGAGAGTCGTTTAACCGCAGGGCCAGCGGCCCGCGCGAGGGTCGAATTGGGACTTCCATCGGCGTCCACGTCGGTGAGAAAGGCAACGTCTTCGCCGACGCGCGGGCCGCTGGCCCTGCGGTTAAACCAAACACGCGTGGAAACCTCGAAGGAACCGAAGCCCCGAACCGAAGGAGCGTGTTGTGATGAAGCATCTAACCTGTCCTCCAATTGGCATTCTGCTTCTGGCTTCGCTGTCAGCGACCAATACCCTGGCCGTCCCGTCAGGCGATAGCGTAAAGACGGCGCGAGCGGAAGAGACTATCAGCGCCGAACAGATCGAGGCCGATTGGTTCCGCCAGGACGAGGTCCGAGGCGTGGTCGACGCCTCCGGCACCGCAGTCACACCGGCCGAGGATGCTGCCGGAGCGTGCGACGGCATCAAGAATGGTTCCTACGGCTTTCACACCGGTCGCGAGGACAAGCCATGGTGGCAGATCGACCTCGGCCGCTCCGGTCCGTTGGACGAGATGTTCATATTCAATCGGTGCGATGGTTCCGCGGAGCGGGCTACTGGGCTAGTCGTTCTGTTGTCCAACGATGCGGAGACTTGGGAGCGAGTTTATCAGCACGACGGCGTGACGTTTTTCGGTTGGCCGGACAAGAAGCCGCTGGTCGTCCCGCTGGGCGGCCGAAGGGCGCGTCACGTGCGGATTCAACTCTCGGAAGACAACGCTTGCCTGCACCTGGACGAGGTGGAAATCTATCCCACCACGAATCATCGCAACATCGCCCTCCGCATGCCGACCACACAGAGCAGCACAAGCAAATGGTCCTCGCACCCACATTTCGTCAAGCCACCGAGATTCCCAGTGGCTCAGGTGGTCGAACGCGGGTTGTCGCTGGCAGCCAATCTGCGTCGGATTGGGGCAGATATCGACCACGACGAGAGCACGCTTCGAGCGGCGGCGGAGCAATGGCACCAGCTTCCCGGCGATGCTTCCGATGCGACCAGACGGCAGTTGTATCTCCAAGCCCGCCAAGACGTGCGAAACATGGCCTTCGCCAACCCGCTGCTGGATTTCGACGATCTGTTGCTTGTCAAACGTGTGCCTGCTCGCTTCCAGACCGCACTCAATTCGCGGACTTACACGCACATGTCGGACCAATACTACGGCTGGTTCTCGCGACCCGGGGGTGGGCTCTGCGTGCTGGAAGACTTCAAAACGGACACACCACGGCTCCGATCGCTGACGGATGAATTGCCGCCGGGCAACATCATTCGGCCGGACCTTTCCTACAACGGCAAGAAAGTGCTGTTTGCTTACTGCCGATACCATCCCGGCGTGAGTGAACTGGAAGACAAGCTCGATAAATCCAAGATTCCCGAAAACGCGTTCTATCACCTGTACGAGATGAACCTCGACGGCACGGGCCTGCGAAAGCTAACTCGCGGCAAGTACGACGATTTCGACGGCCGTTACTTGCCCAATGGCGAAATCGTGTTTCTCTCGACGCGCCGCGGGCAATACGTGCAGTGCGGCAAATCGAGCGCGATGGCCAGTCGCGATGGTGAATTGCCCGATTGTTACGTCCGCTGCGGTGGCGACGAGTACCGCCCGGTCGCCGTGTACACTCTGCATGTCGCGGATGCCGATGGCGGCAACTTGCGGCAAATCTCGCCGTTCGAAATGTTCGAATGGACGCCCAGCATCGGGCACGATGGCAGTATTCTGTACGCGCGATGGGATTACGTGGATCGAGACGCCATGCCCTACATGAGCCTATGGTCCACTCGCCCGGACGGCACCAACACACGAGCCGTGTTCGGCAATTACACGCGCAGTCCCCACTGCATTTTCGAGGCACGGGCCATTCCGGATTCGCAGAAGATCATCTTCACCGCTTCGGCGCACCACTCGAACACCGCCGGAAGCCTGGTGCTGCTGGACCCGCACAAGGGGTTTGACGGCGACGCAGCCATGAAACGCCTGACGCCGGAAGTCCCATTTCCGGAAATCGAGGCTTGGCCGGAGACGTACTTTGTCAATCCCTACCCCTTGTCCGAAGACCACTATCTGGTCGCATGGAGCGACAAGCCACTGGCGAATCCGGGAAAGGAGATCGGTGCCGCCGATTTGGGGATTTATCTGTTCGATTCTTTCGGCAATCTGAACTTGATTCACCGTGATCCGACCATCTCCTCGATGTACCCCATTCCAATCCGGCCGCGCCCACGACCTCCGGTGTTGGGTCCCGAGGCGGATTGGGACGGCCCGCAGGAAGGCCGCATCCTGTTGACAGACGTCCACAAGGGATTAGAAGGCGTCCCGCGTGGCACGGTTCGGGCGCTTCGGCTGGTCGGTGTGCCGGCCAAGGATCATCCTGTGATGAACGCGCCTGTGATGGGCTTAACGCGTCACGATCCCGGCAAATTCGTGATCGGGACCGTTCCGGTCGAGTCGGACGGTTCGGCTCACTTCCGCGTCGCGTCCGGCGTGCCGTTTTTCGTCCAGGCGTTGGATGCCGACGGCATGGCCGTACAGACGATGCGCAGCGCGATCTACGTTCAGCCGGGCGAGCAACTCACTTGCATCGGCTGTCACGAGCCGCGCAACGTAGCACCGCCCAGCGTTGGCGTGGCCGCGCTCGGGCGCGAGCCCTCGCGAATTACTCCAGGGCCGGAGGGCTCTTGGCCGCTCGACTTCGCGACGCTTCTCGGGCCGGTAATCGAAAACCACTGCGTGCGATGCCACAAGCCCGGTACCGAAGGTGCGGACTGCGATTTGACCGAAGCCCATTCGTACGATTCGCTGACAAGCTACGGCGAACCGAATCTGAAGACCCACGTGGTAACTCGCCATCGCCAAGGCCGTTCCATCGCGGGAGGCTGCGTGGCAAGGACCAGCCCGCTGGCGAAACTCCTGCGCGAACAACACTACGACGTCACCCTGAAGCCTGACGAATGGGAGCGCCTCATCACATGGATGGACACGTACGCCCATCGGCGAGGTTCTTTCAGCGAGGAACAGGAGCAACGCCTACGCCAACTCCGCCAGAGAATGGCTGCCGTACTCGCGAACTGACGAAGCGACTCCAGTTCGGTCGTCATGCCCTCCCGCCTTCCTCATCGCCTTCGGATCGGAGGGAGCGCGCCGAAGCCCCTGGCTTTGGGATTCTGCGGCACGAAGGAGTTGTGATTCGGGCTCACCAATTTCGGATTAATGCCATACAAGCCGCCAACCTCTTCCGTCGGCAACTGAGGGCGACTGGCATCGGGGCGATCCTCGCAGTACCACAGGTTAGCGGTGAATTTGAATGTTCCGGGTTGAGTACCGCGACCAATGTTCACGTGCGTGCTGACGTTGGCTCGCCGGAAGACGATCAAATTGTGTTCGAACCTGCCATTTCGGCACTCAGCGAATCCTGGTTCCGTCGTCTCTTGAAGAATCCGGATCACCCACTTCTCGGGCCGAACGAACGTGTTGTATCGCACCATGGCACCATCGACGCCTACATAGGCGATCGGCGCTTGACCACCGACAAACGCGCAGCCTTCGACCGTGATGTCCTTGGCTTCGTAGAGCGCGCCGCGCGGACGGAAGTAGGGCAGGCCCGTTGAACCGCCAATATTCACCGCGCGGAGACCCGCGTCGCGGAAAAGGCACCGCCGAATCACGATGTCCTGCGAACCACCTTTGGTCTGCGGACCGGTATGCTGCGAAAAGCCGTCTTTGCCCAAGAAACGACAGCGTTCGACAACACCACGGTGGCACCCGACCATGTCGATCGCCTGGCCGGCCCAGCCTTCGACCGAACACTCGCGCACCACAAAGTCATCCAACCCCGATAGCTTGATGCCGTCGTGGTTGCCCGCCGGGCCGATGTCCTCGACGCGGATCTTCTCCAGCACAATGTGGTGGGCCGGCGTATCGTAGCTTCCCCCGTCGTCGATGTTGATGCCGTTGGACGTCTGCCCGCGGACAACGACGTTTCGCAGTGTAACGTACTGGCAATCGCTGAGATGCCACGCTTGGCTTCCGCCCTCGAAGACGGGAGGTTTGTCCGGATCTGCCCCTTCGATCACGATTCGTTGGCTATCGGTTCCTGCAAGATTGCGAGCGTAGATGCCGGGGCGATACTTACCGGCGGCTATGCGGATACGCGTTCCCGGTTGGGCCTCGTCGATCGCATTTCGTAAAGAGGCATCGTCTCGTACATCGACGACGCGTTCTTCTGCTGAACTCAATGAGGTTGTCAGGACTAGCACGACGAAGGTCGCAGCAACGACTTGCATCGGCTCCTTCTCCTTATGAACGCTGGTAAGAACCCGCGTGGTGACAGCCAATTAGACATAAGCCAACAGGGAAGAAAGGTCATTTCCACTGCACTGCCTGATGCCTCATGTTATCCTCGCCTTCGACGTACCGCAATTCGGTCTTCGGGCAAACGCGGCGAGCAGAACGAAGACGCTGCTGAATTGATGTGGTCGGAAATGGAACACCCAATCACGCTGCGGCAATGGTTTTGGCGACTTGCTGAAGGGCAGGAGCCGAGCGGTTGTCGGACGTTTTGCAGTCGTCCGGTATCCAGGGACGGATGGTCCACGTTGCACCCACCGGCAATAGACCAATCTGTTGTTCCATCAACGTGACGACATCTTCGCGGCTGTCGGCTTCCACGGTCCAGGTCCCTTCGAGGTGGATGGGCGAGGACTCCGCCGATTTGGCCCTGATGATGAACTTCATCATGGGATACCATGCAAAATAGAAGACCCGGAACCGGTCAGACAGGGCGGGCTTAGTATAACAGGAGGGAACAAATCCGCAAATGCGAAGAATTCGCATTGCCAGATTGCCGCGGAAAAGATCGCACCGTGGCCTTGGACCGCAACCACGTGAGCCAAGCCTTCGCGGCGTTCGACCAGGACTTCGTGCGGCCAAACTGGGTTCGATGAATTCCGGAGAAAGCAGGAATATATGAAGACTGGAATGTTCCTGCCGCGAATACTCCTGCCAACCTTTTCTCCAATTTTGCGCCCTAGCCTTGAGACAGATGCTTGCGGTGCGCGAAGGACGCGGATGTCTGGGGCACGGAGGGCTCGACCGGGAAAGGTGCCTGGGCGGCGAATCCGAGGATCGACTTCGGTCTCTTGTCGGCTCGTCCAGCGTGGAAATCACTGTACGCCTGGTCCCAGTCGCAGCGTCCGAAATCGATCAGTTGCAGGACCAACAGCTTCTTCAGTTCTTCGAGTTCGGCGAAGCTCATGCCTTCGGTTTGCCGTACGATGCGCTCGATTGGAAGTTGACGTCGCAGGTCCGCGTGCCAGCGCGTCGTGATCAGCGCACGACGCAATTCAGTCGCCGGCGGCCCAAAGGTCAGTATCACATCGACCCGCCCCGGCCGCCGAACCGCCGGGTCAATCTCGTCAAGTCGAGCGTTGCTGGTGAAGACGTAAACGACTCCGACGTGTACGTCAATTCCGTCCAGCCCGTTAAGGAAGAGCGTGCGTTCGGTGGTTGTTCCGTTCGTCTCACGATCGCGCAAAGCCGAATCGAAGTCGTCGAAGAAAATCACTCCCGGGCGCGACAGTTGAAACAACGTATGGGCTCGGCCGTCGCAAAGCGCGCTTGAGAACTCCTCGGCCGAAACGTTGCGGCAACAAAGGCCGCGGCGTCCGCACTCTGAGCGAATCCAACGGCACGCCATTGTCTTGCCGTTGCCCGGCTGGCCAAGCAGCAACACACCGCGCCGTTGTGGGACGCCATGCTCCCGTAGCGTCTGGCACCCTCGCCGAAGAAAACCGATGGTATTCGTGTAAAGCCGCTCGGCATCGCCAGCCCGCATCAATGGCGCCGGTGCTGCCATTTCTTGGCGTTCGAGCTGCCGCAGCACACGGTAGAAGTCCCGATATCGCGTCTGTCCCACAGCCCAGAAGTCGTAGTATGTCGACTCCGGATAACTGCCGAATGGAACATAAACGCGCGCGACACGCAACGAACGATCGCCGTAGTCCACGCGATATCGCTCGATGCCGGCAGCCAATTCATGTCCCGGCCGTTCTGTATCGAAGGCGAGCATTGGCCCCTCGGCACGCACCCCACGGCGAAACTCGAACCGAAGACGAGGCCGAAGCAGTTGCTCGCAATCCCACCGTAACTCGATGGCGCAGGCCGTCTCCCCCAGCACTTCGCTGGCGGCGCGGAGACACAGTTCGTGATCGTCAAGGCAACGCTGGAGACTCATGTTCGAAAGAGACAACTCACCGGCTAATGGGTTCGCGCGCCCGGCGCGTCATCCCTCGCGGATCTCCCGCCTGTCTTGGTCGTAAACCTGGCGACGGCCCGTTTCCCAGGCCAAGTCAGAGAGAATACAGGCCACCGCGTGCTGATAGCCGGCCTCGATGGGCGCTACCGGCGTCTTGCGACTTCGCAGACACTGGAGCCAGTCCAGGAAGTGGTCCGGACATTCGACCGGCTCGACCGCCGCCGCCTCGCCGAGCGTTCCTTTTTCGTAGGCTCCTTCGCCGGAGACTGTGGGTTTCGAACGCTTACTGAGGTCCATTATCCCCTGCGTGCCGCACATCACCGTGCGATTGCCGCTGCCGTTACCAAAGTTGGTGCCATATTGGACCATGAACCCTTCGGGATAGATCAGCGTCGTTTCCACCTGGTCGGGACAGTCAAACTTGTACTCATCTTCCCACACAAACGTGTCGCCCATGGCCACGGCGCTGGTTGGGAATTTCGCGCCCGTGATGAAGTGAACGAGGTCGATAAAATGGCTCATGAACTGGCCGATAGATCCGCTGCAGAATTCACGATAGCCATACCAACCGGCGAACAGCAGATCGTCGAATGGTCGGTCCGGTCGGGGTTTCAGGAATTCCTGCCAATCGAGTTGCGATTTGGCGATCGGCAGTCGCACCAGTCGCTTGTACCAGTTGGGTCGGTTTCCGTTACGGTATTGCTCGACCCGTGATACCTTGCCCAGCACACCCGTCTGGTACAGCTTCCGGCAACCGACCAAGGCGGGAGTGCTGCGGCTCTGCGTGCCGATCTGCACTACGATGTCGGCCGCCTTGACTGCATTGCACGCCGACTTCAGTTCCTCCATGTTCATGGCTAGAGGTTTCTCGCAGTAGGCGTCCTTCCCGACTTTGCCCGCCGCTTCCAGGTGCATGCAGTGTTGATGGTCGGGCGAAGCGATCATTACCGCGTCGACATTTTTCGTCGCCAAGACTTCTTCATATTTGGTCGTCGCAAGCGGCGCGCGTCCGTACCACTCGTTGACCTTGGCTGTCGCCCGATCCAGGTGTTCTTTCCAGACATCGCATATCGCCACGATATCCACATTCTGTTCCTTGGCATGTTTGTACACGCCCGCCATGTGGGCGCCGAAGCCACGATTGCCGCAGCCAATCTGAGCGATTCGTATGCGATCATTGGCCCCCACAACTCGTGCGTAGCTTGCAGCACTCATACCCAAGACCGCCGTTCCTGCGGCGGCGCGTTTGAAGAACTCTCGGCGGGTCGGTGAATCGTGGGTAGACATGTTGCTTCTCCCCTGAAGAATGATCAATTGTCAAAACACACGTTAGATCGTGTCTCACGGTTTTTGGGTCCACGGTGCTTTCGACGGACTGGGCTTGACTGCCTCGCTGGCAAAGGCTCGCCGACGCCGATATTCTATTAGTCTGCAGGCTCGCTGACAGCACGATGCGTGTCTGAAAGCTACGTTTTGCGCGAAACACCCGCAACCATCGACACATACGAGGAAACAAATCATGCGAAACGGCGAGCGGATGAGAAGACGTTCGTTCTTGCGGCGGAATGCGTCAGCATTGGTGGGCTTGGCCGCCGGTCCTTGTATCGTTCCAGCATCGGCCCTTGGGCTTCAGGAGAGCGTCGCACCCTCGGAGCGGATTGCGCTTGCAGTGATTGGCATGGGGGCACGCAATCGTAGCAACCTTCCTCATTTCCTCGCGGAAAAAGATGTCCAATGCCTGGCCGTATGCGACTGCTTCGCTGATCGCCGCAGCGCGGGCAAGCAGATGGTCGACGGCCATTACGGTACGAACGACTGCGTGGCGACGCGATTCCAGGAGGACGTACTTGGGCGCGACGACATTGACGCAGTGCTGATCGCCACAGGCGATCGCTGGCATTCCGTGCTGTCGATCCTGGCGGCGAAAGCCGGCAAGGACGTGTACTGCGAGAAACCCTTCAGCCTGACGATCGCCGAGGGCCGGGCGTTGGTCGAAACGACAAGACGCTATGGCACCGTGTGGCAATGCGGCACTCAGCGGCGGTCCAACGATTCGTACCGCTTTGTGGTCGAGGTAGTGCGCGGGGGCATGATCGGCAAGCTCCACACGGTGACCGCTATCCTGGGCGGATGGGGCGGCAACGGAGCGGCAACGGCCGAGCCCGAACCCGACCCGGAGGTATTCGACTACGACCGCTGGTTGGGACAGGCGCCTTGGGCACCCTATTCGAGTGTCCGCGTCAGGTACTGGCGCAATCACTGGGACACCGGCGCCGGTGTGACCGCCGACATGGGGGCTCACTACTTCGACTTCGCACAATGGGCCCGCGGCAGTGATATGAGCGGGCCCGTCGAGTTCGAAGGCTCGGCCGAGTGGCCGGACGGCGGATTCTCCAATGTGCCGTTCTCCGTAGATGCTCAAGCGAGATATGAGGATGGAGTCCGGCTGCTGATGAAAAACGGCGCCAAGGGCGTCCGCTTCGATGGCGATGGCGGCTGGATCCATCTGACGGACGGAGGAGAGATAACGGCCGAACCGGAGGCGATCCTTCGCGAACGATCGGCCCCGCGGGTGAATTGGGCGTTCATGGGGGGACACGTGCGGGACTTCTTGGATTGCATCAAGTCCCGGAAGCTCACCCGCGCGCACCCCGAAATCGCTCACCGCTCCCACACCATCGCTCACTGCGTCAACATCTGCCTGAGGCTGGGACGCAAGCTGCGATGGAATCCGGAGACCGAGCGGTTCGTCGACGACGACCAAGCGAACCGCATGCTCTGCCGGGCCATGCGAGCGCCCTGGCAGGCGTGAGCCGAATCCTGAATCGCGAGAGGATACACCCTGTAACTCGGTGCCCGGAGCGTCGGCTCGACGCAGCTAATCCACCAATGCCGACCGCACCTGTTCGATCGTTCTCGCGTCGCTGTTCATGATCTGTTCGATGCGAGTTCGGGCGTCTGCAAATTCGCCGTGCGTCACCAGCATTGACTCTGTCAGTCTGGGCTCCTCGCCGTTGGCCGTGAAGACCAGTTGATGCTCGTCGAGGCCGTCGCTTTCCCAGACGGTAGAGATCTCGCGATGAGTCCGAAACCCAGAATGGCCTACCGTCAAAAAGAGCATCAAGCTCATCCGACGCAGCGCCGACGGCGCGACGGCGTTGTCGCTGCAGATCTGCCTGTGAGCCTGCTCGTAAGTGTCGGCGTGCAGGTTGGTCGCCAACAGGTGGCCGGACGAAGGCAACTCGAAGTACGCTCGCAACTCCTCGCCCCATAGGTAGGCGTAGTAAGGGCCACTGCCGATTTCGTGGCAGATATAACAGGATCGCGGCTCGGCCTCGGCCAGCCCGCGGCGGATGGACTCGATCCCGTCGGCAGGGCGCAGCACGACATCGGCCGGCACGAAGTTCAACAACGCGCCCATCACAGTGGTCTTTCCCGCACCGCCCGGCATGGCGCCGACCAGGAACGACGCGCCATTTCCGATCGCAGCCAGACAGTATGCCGCAAGTTCGATCGACACCGTGCCGGCGTCGATAAGGTCCACGATCGAAAGCATCCGACCACCGCGCTGGTTGCAGCGGTCGATTTCGATGCAGTGCTTGGCTATGTGAGGATTCATGTGGACCACCCTTCCCGGGTGCGGCGGAGACCGCGTCAGAGCCTCCGTCTCTGGAATGCGCGCATGTTTCCCCGTTTAACCCGAAGCCGGAGGCGATGGCGGACAGCGGGGTGGATCCTCGACACGTAGCACGCGCCATCGCCTCCGGCTTCGGGTTAAACGACTTGGCCGCGCCCGAGGCCGCGTTAAGATGATGGCGTGTTCTGACCGTGGCTGGCCATCGTAGTCGTGCTGCGAGTCTCCGAGTCCGCGGCCGCTGTCGAGTCGAAAAGCCCTGCACGAATGTGCTGGTCGGCCAAATGGCCCACGGTCCAGCCAGAACCCAACGAGCGGTTCACGACTTCAATTGTCCGGTTGAAGTTGCCTTCGATGGTCCACACCGTCTGAGCCTTTGGATCGTAGGCCAGCAGCATGAAGCTGTGGCCGGGAATCCGCACGTAGTCTCCGTGAATTCGGCTCTTCTTCACCAATTCGCGAACGTCGCCTCCGTTGTTATAGGGAGTCCGGCCGCCAAACAGGCGTCCCAGGATAGTGCGACCGTTTTGCGATCCCACGGTAACCGAGCCGGTCGCCCACATGTAGAACGCGTAGCAGTCCATCGGATACCGCTCGCCGCTCCGCCACCCTCGTCGTGCGTAGTAGTACTCCTTGAAAGTTCGCATCACGATGTGCTGGCGTGCCTGATCGATCCGCGTTTCACCGGACGTTGCCACGTAGTATGGCAAGGCAACTCGCCCCAAGACGGATTCCTTACCGTACTCTTTCGACTTGCGATGCAGGTTGACGAACAGCCGGTAGACCTTCGCCGGTTCCACGACCGGGTTTTCCTTGTCCTCGTTCGTCAAATCGAATATGCCTATCTTAGATTCCTTCTGCGTCACGCCGGTTAGCGATACGGGACAGTATCTGACGTAGCTCTTCTCGTGATCACTCAAATCCGTGATCTTCACCTCGGCAACGATCTGCTCCTTGGCTCCCAGAATCCCCTGGTCCTGCACCCGCATAAAGACTCGGATACGGTCGGTGAGAGCCAACTCCGGCGTACTGGCTTTGTCGTAGTCGTAAGACACTTGCAGCGATCGGTGCTCGGCTGAAGCCTTATCGTACTTCGCGACAATCTGCTTGCTGCCTCCGGAGTAGACTCTGCGGGCTCGGCGCCGAGGCCATGCATTCGCCGAGTCGACCAGAATCGACGCTATGACGACTAACAAGATGAATGTGATTCTATTCTTATGAAACATAATTCTGCCCTCTTTCGTTCTAGATCTCAGGTACTTGCAGCGATCCCGCGTCAGAGATTCGCGTGCTTAGATCAGGTCAATCCGCGGGGGATCCCAACGCCGGATCAATCATCGGGCCGATCGTGGCCGCGTCGAATTTCTGCTGTATTTCGGAAAACGACGATTCACGCGCCAAAGCGATCACTTTCCTCACGTCAACGTAGGGGTTGCCCGGCACCGATCCATCTTCCTTGCCTTGCACGGCGTACAGAGGGATCCAGAGGAAATGCCCGCTGGAACTCAACGCCCGCCCGCCGACGATTCTCCCTTCGTTGTCCAACGCCAACGTGTATCGACACGTCATCGACTGCTTTGGGTTTCCCACTCTGGCACCCGTGCTCAGGTCGGTTTGTCTGCTTGCGTCCGATCCGTAATTCGTGTAGGTAATCGTCGTCTCAAGCGTCTTGTAGCGGACGTCGCCGTCGCCTCCGGCGTCTTCTATGGAATTGATTTTGTACGCATAGACAGGATTGTTCCAGGACGTTCGTCCCTTGGTCCTGTCGATGCCAATTGGGTGGCCCGCCTGGCCGATGTAATTGGCCAGAGCCAGATGGAATGTGCCCATATTCGGCCCCTCGTCTCTTGCGCTCGGGGGAGCCAGGAATAGATAACTGTCGTCGGTGGTTCGGTTGTAGATGCAGGTGAGAAGCGCCTTGATGTCCGACGGCTGAAACACAACTCCGGACGCTCCGCCAACCCGGCTCGCATCCACTGGCTTGATGGGCTCCGGATGCTTGATGGTGGATCCAGTGAACCCGCTGCAATATCCTTCCCACGACTCGGAAGCCAAACGCATTCTCAGCGCCGGAAAAAGCGCTCGATCCGTGCCCATGATCCTCCGACGTTCGTAGGAATTGGCCAAGTCCTGTCCGGCGTTGAATGCCTGGTCATAGATTTTCAGAGGCGAAGCGCCACGCGGTCGTGCATCGTCTGGTCTTCGGCGCCCGATCTGCCCGGTGCGTCCCCCCAGGCCACGTGTGCTGCTCAGTCCGCCGCGAGCTTCCGGATGGATCGCGGCTGCGTAGGGAATCCTCCACTTCGGCACGGTGGCCTCCGTGTCCAAATTCGTCAGTTTGGTCTCGTACTTCAGTTCCTGGTCGCGAAAGTAGTAATTGAACAGTGCTTCCTGTTCGTCCCGTTCGCTTTGCACGACTCGCCCACCAACGTCTCGCTGGCGAACATTACTTTCTGCGAGCCGCTGGGCAGCGTCCGTTTCACCAAGGCAGCACAATATCGCGCAGCATATTACAGGGAGGTTTGGGGAGACCCGTCGCATATCATCCTCCGCCGGTGGGGTCCGGAAACGAGAATAGCAGGCCCTCTACGCATTCCGTTCGCGAACGGCTCACGGAGCGAGCCTGCTACCATCCATGGGTGTGTCTGACTTCGTGCGAAAGAAATCTCGCGGCTCTGAACGGCCCGAGATCAGCAGCGGAAAGGATGTCCCCCGCGAAACACGGGGGGACATCTTTCCAAGAATCTGCGTCAACGAACCTCCGCGGCAAGGGTTACTTGCGGCGCCGGGCGCGTTTCGCCTTTTTCTGGCAGCACTGATCGGGCTTGGCCTGATCAGGCTTCACTTGGTCGGGCTTCGCCTGGTCCGGCTTGGCCTGATCGGGCTTTGCCTGGTCCGGCTTCGCCTGATCAGGTTTGGTCTGATCTGGCTTAGCCTGATCCGGCGCCGCCTGGACCGGTCCTGCCTGATCTGGCTTGACTTGATCCGGCTTGGTTTGGGCCGGATCGGCAGCCATACAGGTCAGGCACGTCGTCACGACGACGACTGCAGCAAGAAGAAAACGCATCGTTGTGCCCTCCGTAACGGTGGTGGAAACAGAAACTGCAGACGGTAATCAAGCCACACTCGTGACTTGTCTAACCCGATCTCAGGGCGCAAGCTTTTCGCCTTTACTCTTCCGATTCGAGGCGGCTCGCGTGGGTGGGTGTGTACACGCGGGGGAAGGAAGTTATATGGTAGGAAAGCCAGCCAGCGTCACATACCGCTAGCGCAACTTTGGCGGTCAGTCTAACAAGGGAAGAGGGCCTTTGCGAGCGGGGGCAGCATCTTTTTCCTTTTGATTTCCCGCGGCGCACAATCCTCCATGTATTGCGGATCTGCCTACCGTAAAATGGAACTAATGCTCCAGACCGCTATTCGTCTATCAAGCGGGGCCTTACCACCTTGACGCTGCGGCGGTCGATATCTACGTCGAGGAACACGTCGGTGATGCTATTCTCCAAGAGACGCTCCGTTAGTCGTTGAAGCTGCTTCGTGATCGCGCTGTCGGCCGCTTCGCCACCCGACCAACACGACTCGGCAAGGGCGTCCCACTTAGTCGGATACCTTCGGCCCCAAAGAAAACGGACGATCCGTTCCATTCCATCTGTCAGCCCCCCACAGACAGCTTCGAGCGTCGATGGGGCCTTGCCATCGTAGATCGCTCGTGACGCCTGAGCCCATTCGGATTCGACTGCGACCCGTAGCGCCTGAGCGTCGATATCTTCGGTTTCGTCACTCCACAGGTCAGCAATACGATCGGCAAAGTCAACATCGTGTTTCACTCGCTCAACAGCCAACCTGGCGCAACATCGCCGCGTGGCAACGGTACCAGCTTTCGTAGCTTCAGCCACGGCGGCCGCCTCGTCGTTAGTCGGATCCCCGACGTCAACAAGGGTGTTGAATGTAGACAAGACTGGATCCAGCAGGGCCCCAGCCGCTTCGCTTGCCGTCGTGTAAACAGTCCCATTTATCTTCACTGGATCGGCACTATCAGCGTTATGCAACTGCAGAAAGTCGGTTGCGTCTTGGGTCAGCAGTTCGCCCCACTGCTCCCACCGATCAATGGCATCCCGTAGCATTGTATCCACGGTTTCCGCCACCTGGGTTTCGTTGCCTTGCTCACGGGCCATACGAATTTCCGTACAGCGATTTGCGGACAATGTGCTTGCCGTATCTATGCAGGCGATTGCCGCGTCCTTCAGCCGCGTGAGTTGTTCACGCGTAACAGATGAGTTTGCCATGTTCAACGCCGATTCAACTCTCTACAACGGGGAAAAACTGATACAGCATAAGGTAAACAACGACGCCCGTGAGGGAAACGTATAGCCATACGGGCAGCGTCCAACGCGCCAATCGCGCGTGTCCCGTTCGGCGGTCCCGCAGGGCTAAGTAGATTGTGGCCACGACCAGCAGAGGCACCAACACGGCTAAGAGCATATGCGATGCCAGCACGAAATAGTACGTGTAACGGATGACATCGGGCGGGTACGCCGGGAATCTTCTGACCGCCTCGGTGTTTGCGTGGTATACCAGGTAGGAGGCCAGAAATAGAATGGACACGCAGAAGCCGGCCAGCATGGCTCGCTTGTGGGCCAATTCGCGTCGCTGTTTGATCAGGACGAAGCCGGTAGCCAGGCACACGGTCGCCAACGCATTGAGCGTTGCGTTCACATGCGGCAGAAGCGGAACGAGTTCTTCCAACTGATCAAACCCCGCTCAAACCAGAAACAGGAACAGGGACGGTAGGTAGATCAGTGTAGCACGAAGCAGCAGTCGCGCCGAATACCCATTGCGTTTGATCAGGAAGAACACCGCACATCCAAGCTGGGCTGCTCCCAGGGCGAATGCGCCAAACAGGTAGACCATCGCGCCGTCGCCGCCCGTCGCCATCGCCAAGGCCAGGCTGATCAGCAAAAGACCCGCCGCGGCCACTACGCCCTGCACGGCGGCACGACGCCCCGTTGGGTCGACGACCGTCAGCATCCGCAGACCCGCACGTCTGTACTGCTCGCGGTAGATCCACGCGATGGCCATGAAATGAGGCAATTGCCAGAAAAAGAGGATCGAGAACATCGCCAGGCAGCGTGGGTCGGCAAAAACGTCCGGTGTGCCGCGCACGGCCGACCAACCCATCAGAACAGGCAAGGCCCCGGGCACCGCACCAACGAGCGTGTTCAGCGGCGTGCGAGATTTCAGCGGGGTGTACACCAAGACATACAAGGCCCAAGTCAATAGCCCCAAGGCCGCCGTCAACCAATTCACAGCCAGTGCCAGGTACGCTGTGCCGACCGCGAGAGTAATCGTCCCGAAGGCGACCACGTGACCCGCGCTGAGCCGACCGGATGGCAACGGGCGTCTGGCTGTCCTGGCCATCAGGCGGTCGCGCTGACACTCCAGGAGTTGATTCCACGCGCTTGCGCTGGCCGCGACCAGCAATGTGCCCACGATTGCGTGAACGAGCAGCAGAAACTCCGGACTTCCCGAACCGGCAACGTACCCGGATACGCCAACGACAATCAGAACCAAGGTCGCAATTCTTGGTCGGGTCAACTCGACGTAGTCATTCAATCTACTCAACCAGCCGGCGCCGCGTCGTTCGATGGCAACCGTCGACATGCTCATTCGGCCATACTCCCCGTCAAGCTACTGATGCGACTTCCGCGCTCTTGCCACGAACTAAGCGTAGCGACCGCATTACGAGCATAACGGACGCCGCCAGGATCAACGAGCCGTTGGCCGCGTGGGCGGTGACTACGAGCGACTGCAGACGGCCCTTTGCCACGATCGTGCTGAAACTGGCCGTCACATCCCAATCCACAATCAAGCTGGGCCAATGGTAGTTTACAAGCCAAGTGACGCCTCCCAGCACCAATTGACACACGATCAAGATACTCAAGATTCCTGCCGGCCTTCGCAACAATTCATGCCTGGCCCGGCCGCGCCAAGCGACCCACGCCAGCAGAAACACGGTTACGGTCACCAAGCCTGCGAGTATCAGGTGAGCAAACACAACCAGACTAAACCAACCGGGCGAAGCCGACGTAGATATATGCCGCAAAAAAGCCCCGAGAATTAACTGCATGTAAGCAAGCACCAGCGTGCTCCACGCGAATATATACAGTTTTCGAGCCGATTCCACATGTCGAATGGCCGTCGGGTCCTTCCACCAACGTGCCGTGACTCCGCAAACGATCACACACACGGCAAAAAAGGACGGCCCCACACAGCCGTGGATCATGGCCAGGGTCCGTTCAGCCAGAAGTACCCGCGCGCCGCCCAAGCAGCCCTGGAGAATCACCGCAGCCAAGACCGCCAGCGAAAAATACCGCATCCACCGGCGTTGGTCCCGCCGGAAAACGGCAACGACCAAGGCAATCGTAAGAATTCCCACCAAGACGCCCAGCAGGCGATGGCCGTGCTCGATGAATACATCCCATCGCTCGTTAATCTCATTGATCCACGTCGTCCAAGGATACAGCAGCAAGTTGTCGCCGAATGTATTTGGCCAATCAGGGACCGACATGCCAGCGTCGTACGTGGTAACCAATCCTCCCACCCAAATCAACGGAAAGACGGCCCACGCCAACAGCACGGCAAACCGATGCGGCCACGGGCTCTCTGGATTCTTTTTGTCAGTCGACATAAGTCAGTTCTTCTGGCTTGGCGCCAATCATGGGCGCCGAAGGCAGGTGTTCGACGAAATCCACAAGATGCCAGACATCGGCCGATGTCAGCCGCATGTCGTCAGCTTCCGCATTCTCGGCCTTCATAGGCGCAGCCGGCATGGGAGTACCCGCAATTCCGTTGTGGATACGCCAATACAAATCCTCCGAGCGGCTTCCGCCATGAAATATGCCCAATCGGAGATTTCGCGGACGAATCTTGCGTGGCTTTAGGGCTCCGAGCGCCAGGTACGGGCCGCTCGCATCTGGGTTTTGGGGATCGAAGAACTCTTTGGTCCAGTCATCGTAATCGTCGGTCTGCCCGTCACCCAACGCCTCTGGGCCGTGGCATTTCACACAATTGGCAACCTTGCCAAGAAAGAGTTCCTGCCCGCGCCGAATCGAAGCAGCCAAATCCCATTTGGCAGACTTCTCTGGAATCGAGACCGCTCGCCCGGGAGTGTCGGCGTCGATCCACTTCTGGACCACAAAGGACACCAGCGTCTCCACTTCACCCATCTGCTCCGCGTAGGTCGCTGGATCACTGTCCTCGAGCGCCAAGTCGATCAGTCGATCCTCCGCGCTTTCCAACACGTCGACGGACTCGAAGACAAGAAAACGCTCCACTTCGCCGCGGATTGCCAAGTACTTGACGTACTCGACCAACGCATCCAACTGGTCGTCGCCCAACAGGCGGAAAGCGGGCATCGCAGTACCCGGCATGCCGTTGGTGACAATTGCCTTCAGATCGCCGTCCGTCGGTGGCGTGCCTGGCCCTTCGGTCGATTTGAACTTGAAGGTGCCACGGCGGAAGTCGCGCGGATAAGGATTCATGAACGCCGCCGCGGGGCCGGCGCCATCGCCGGATATGCCGTGACACAGAGCACAGTGCTCTCGGTATAGGCCGCGCAGTTGCTTGTCCCGATCCCTACCGATTGGGCCGGCAGCGATACGCAGATCTTTGATGTTCAGGACGCTGCCCACGTCTACACCATCAAACGCAGGCAATCGTGGCTCGTCGGGCGTGCCAAACAGGGCGACGAGCACCTGCTGGATATCCTGTTCCTGCTGTGTCGTCAGATCCGTTTGCGCGTTTTCTTCCTGGATTTTCAAGTAAACCAGGTTGGGGCGAAAACTATCCCCGGGCGCACCGCACCCGGACAATACAGCCGCAGAACCAAAGATCAAGAAAGTGGCGACAAACCTCGACATGAATCGCGCACGCGTATTTCAGGTTGGTTGTGGATGGGCTGGATCAGTCGGCGAACAGAGGTGGTGCCAACTTGATTTCGCCCAAGTCGTTGTCGCCCGGTTTGATCGTGATGTCCACTCGGCCTCGTCGCCACTCCGTGGTCTTGCCGTCTTGCTTCAGTTCACTCACGTAACCGGACTTCTCTTGCCAGAATTGGAAGGTCCACGTTCCCACCGGGATGTTCTTGATGACCAGCTTACCATCCTTGTCGCTGACGCCCATGTAGGGATTGTCCTTGATCAGCAACCAGCCCGACATCCAAGGGTGGATCGAGCAACTGACCTTGGACGGCAACCGCTCGGCCAGTTTGAACTCGTAGTCCATGCTGCCCCCGGCGGGAATCGTGTAATTGATGGCCCCGTTCGTGATAGCGTCGACTTTGCAATTGTGGCCTACTTCGTCGCTGTTGCCGATCACGAGGGTTTGCGTTGTGCGCAATACCGACACGTGAGGTTCGAACCGGCATTTATTGTTGTCTAGCTTCACCTTGGCATTGGCCGTCTCTTCGTAGGACGAATGGATGGGCGGCTTTGCGGACGAGCGGCTGAGATACATGTAGGCGATGACGTTCGCGATTCCTTTGTTCTCCGAGTTGATCACGAGCGACTCGTCAACCGGTTTATGCTTGCTACAAAACTCGACGTCGCTCGTTACTTTCAGCGGTGCCGCTTCCGGCGCGTCGCCGTCGAACACGAAGGTCGCCTTCAGATCGCCCCACTCGGCGGCCTGTACGGAAGTGCCTACCAGGCAAACTGCCAACGTCGCAATCAGGATGCTAGTCGAACGTCGCATTTCAGATCCTTTCCCTTGAAAAACAAAACCAGGATGCATCTTATGGCGATTATATGTCACCGTTCACGCCAGGGCTATCGGGGACGGGGCAATTAAACGGGACAGGTCTAATTATTGACGGATTGGGCGTGGAACGGTAAGATGAGTGCATGCCTAGGACAGCACGGATAACGCCCGGAGGAATGGTCTTCCACGTATTGAATCGTGGCGTGGGTAGGATGCGGCTGTTTCTCAAGGATGCCGATTTTGAGGCTTTCGAGCGGAACATCGAGAAAACGCTGGAAAGTCGACCGATGCGCATTTGCGCCTACTGCCTGATGCCCAATCACTGGCATTTCGTACTGTGGCCCGAGCGCGACGGGGATCTGGGAGCATTCATGCAAAAGCTCACGATCACGCACGTGCGGAACTGGCAAGAGAACCGCCGACGCGTTGGTTATGGCCACTTGTACCAAAGCCGGTACAAATCGTTTCCGGTAGAGAGTGACGAGCATTTCTATCAAGTGGTCCGCTACGCGGAGCGGAACGCGCTACGTGCGAATCTCGTTGCGCGAGCCGAGCAGTGGCGATGGTCAAGTCTGTGGCGTCGAACGTCGGGCTCGGCGGAGCAACGTCGGCTACTGAGTGAATGGCCGCAGCCGATGCCGCGTTCTTGGAGGGCGTTGGTTAACGAGCCGCAGACGGAAGGTGAAATGGAAGCGATCCGCCGCAGCGTATCGCGAAGCCGGCCGTATGGAAAGCAACATTGGGTGAAAGCGACAGCCAAGCAGTTGGGGCTGGAATCCACCCTGCGATCACGCGGTCGTCCGAAGAAAGAAGCCAACGACTGAGCGGAAATTAGACCTGTCCCGTTTAACTGCCTGTTTAGCTGCCCGCGGAGGTGAGACATGGACCGCACCGTTGGGGAATGTGGAAGGCGAAGGCCAGACTGCCGAGTGTTCGCGGCCATTCTCTGTTTCCTTCTGACTGCCTCAAGTCGCGGTTGGTGCGAGGGTGCTGAGCGAGGGCGGCTCCTGGAAGGACCTCCAGGAGGAGAAGTATTCTATGACTGGAACGGCGGAATCGGCTGGTCTGAATACCGCGAGAAAGACACTGTGGGAGGGCTCATTACGTCAGAGGACTCTCCGGCGGTTGGGTGGCATCCAGAACAGCTAGGGCCGACTGCCCACCACGGTCCAGACCGGATCACCGCACGCGTCTATGTCCGAATATCGGGGAGATTTCTTCACCTTACGAAGGAGAAGATCGAGCTCTTAAGAGGAATCAAGGGGCTCGAGGCGCTCGACTTGAGCTACAACCACTTGTCCCAAGATGCAATTGCGACTGTGGGTGAGCTTATAGATCTAAAAGCCCTCATTCTCTCAGGGACAGATCTGAGCGACGCGACGATTGGTGCGCTGAGGCGGCTCAAGAAACTGGAGGTCCTGCACATTGAGGATAACGCGCAACTATCCGTGAAAGGGTTAGCGCAGCTTGACACGCTGCCGAAGCTTCGTCTCGTGCGCGCAGGCAACACGTCTGTGACGGCGAAAGACATTCCCTCTCTCCGACGTGTCCTAGCCGACTGCACGATTGACGTCCGTGCGAGACTCGTCATCGTTAATCATCCGATCATTAGAGGTAAGCAGGAAGATTGAAGAGAAGGAGCGCGATTAAACGGGACAGGTCTAATTATTGACGAATCGGATGTGTAGCGATACGAGGGGCGCATGCCAAGGACAGCACGAATAGCGTCTGAAGGCGGTACTACGAACCGTCGTTGGCCGGTGGTGATTCGTCGCCATCTGTTGTCGTGCCCGAAGCTGCCGCTTTTACCAGCGGGGTCACTAGGTTGTGGCTCTTGGCGTACTCGTCGAAATTCAGGAGCAGATCCACGGTGGCCTCAAATTGCTCGACGCTGGTGCCGTGATAGAGCTTTTGATCGACGCCTCCCAGATGGTCCAGATTCGCGTCGTACGGGATGTTCATGGGCATCCCTGTGTAAGGACGTACCGAGACGGGTTTGGCGAACCATCTGCGCAAAAAGTCGGGGCGTATGCGTTTGTGGATCGCGGCCAAGTCAGGACCCTTCGCGCGATCGCTGGTCTGCGGGTCGAAATCGCCGATAATGTGGCAGGTGACGCAGTAGTTCTTGTCTGTCACCAGACGCATCGCATCGCCGAGCCGAGTTCCATTGAGTGGCGTTTCGGGCGTGGATAGCTCTTTCAAACGGCGCTGATATTGTGCTTCTGCATCGGCCAGGTGCGTCGACCGGCGTTCCGGTGCGAATTCGTGGGGATAGCCGACGCGGTCCATTGCTGCAAAATACTTCGCCAGCGTCGTCGCTTCGTCGGATGACAGGTTGAATCGAGGCATGCGCAACACGACGGCCGGGCGAATGGGCTCGGGATCCAACAGGTAGTCGTGAAGCCAGTCGGCCCGCGCCTTTGTCCCCAGCCCCACGAGCGGCGGCGGCAGCCATCCCCATGCCTGCGATCCTCTGGCATTCGGATTGACGTCTTTCTCCGTTTCGACCACACGCGGCAGCAGGTACTTGGCCAGAAGACCCCCGTCCGCCGGTTCCTTGCTCGTGATCCATCCGGCCATGACACTCAGCGGCGATTCGCCTACTTCATAGCCGTAGCCATCCAATGCCGCGGGTTCCCACAATTGAAAGGCGTACTCCAGCAGGCGCGGATCGTACTCCTCGTCCTCGAACAATTCGTCCCCATAGTCGTCGAACACCATGGGCCTGCCGTCGTCGCCGATCAACGGCATCCCCTCAAGCGTCGCCTGCCGCATGCCAAGTTGGTCCACAGCGGCGGAAGTCTCTAATTGCTCGTTCGTGAACGAATGGGCGGCAAAGGGAAAATTCGGCTTTCGGCGTTGTTCGCCGAATGAGTCCGGTGGAAAAGAAAGACGCCATTGCTCGGGCCGCAGAATGTGGCAGCCACCGCAGCGGTACTTGTCCAGCAAAACGCGCCCTTCGACGATCGCCTTGCGCCGCGGGTCCGGCTGGTAGACGTATTTCTCGGTCAGCGGCTTGGCGACCAAGCCGAGTACCAATGTCATGATCGCTTCGCGCTGGTCGGCAGTGAACGGGAACTGCGGCATGCGTAGACGTTCGTTGTAGCCTTTGTTCTCGATCTTGTGATAGTCGTAGCTACGCGGTTCGGTCAGCTTCTGGTACAGAAAGCCAATCCGATTCCCGGCGAGGAGCTGCCGCATGTAGTAATCGGTGGGCGTCTCTCGCGGCCCGCGCGCCTGATCGCTGGTGCCATCGTCGCCGTTGTCCGCTACGGATGTTCGCGCCTCGCCCTGCAGGTACTCGACGATATGTTCGAAAGCCAGTTGGTCGGTGTCCTTGCCTCCCCAGTCGGCCAACCCGGCGCCGATCGGCGTGGCGTCTTCGAAACCGGGGACGTCATGGCAACCGCAGCAGCCATACTTGAGGATCGACTTGCGGCCGATGTACTGCAACTTCTGGTCTTGTGCAATTGGCGTTTCGTTGTCGAAGTCCGCGTCAGCGACAATCAGTTCCGTCTCCGCCGTCTTCAAACTAGCACGCAGCCGCTCTGGTATGCCCTTCTGCAGATATTCTCGGGCTTTGACTTCGTGAAAAGCGTCTCGCAAGTGTTCCAACACCAAGTCGTCCAATTGTCTCGGTTCGACGGCGGGCGAATCCACCGGTTGGTAGCCTGTGCTGGAACTCTGTAATAGATACTCGACCATATCGTCGACCGGATCGGTAACGGCAATCACATTGCCTTGCTCGTCTTTTTCCTCGATCGGCGTCAGGTCCATGTCGGGCATCACGGTGCGCGAGTCGTAGAGCGTTGGCCGTTTGATCCAAGTGTAAAGCCACTTGCGGCCTTGTTCGTCCTTCAGGACATCGCCGATCGCGGACAGATCCGGCCCTTCTACGATTTCCCCTTCATCGCGGAATGCGGCGACGTCTGGGAAATCGTTGTGGTCGTGACAGACAAGACAACCTCGCGTCTGAAAGAGGATCTTACCGCGCTCCGCTTTTTCGGCCGGCGTCGTTTCAGCGATGCCCCCTGGACTCTCCAGGACAGAGAAATCCCCAGTGCGATCCTCCAGATACGCCACGATTCCCTGGATTTCAACCGGTTCGAAATCTTGGACTGCGCGGCGATCGCGTTCGCGCACCAAGTGGTTCCACAGGCCGAAGGCTCTGGGCATTCGAGTGTCTGGTCGGAAGTGGCGCGGGTTGTGGATCCAGTCGTACAGGAAGTCGCCGCCCGTCTTGTGGCCGATGAAACGTAGGCTTGGCCCAGGCGTGCGAAGTTGCCCTGGGTGGTCGCCACCGTTCTGGCCAACGGCCAAAGCGTTTGGCTCGACTCGCATGTCGGGCCCGATCCGTTTGTCCCCTTCGAATCCGTTGATATCGTGACAGCCAAAGCAGCCGTACATTCGCACGAGGTTGTATCCGCGGATCAGTTTCGGAGCCGATGCATCCGGAAATCGTTCGTTCGGGAGCAGACCTGCCACGTCGTGATGGCACTTCAGGCAGGCGCTTTCCACGAACCGCTGCGGGTACATAGGGTAGAGCCAATCGTGGTTGTCGAACCAGCCGTACTTCTCCCGCCACTCGTTACGTTCCGCTTCGGTGTCCGGCGTGTGCGATGCCCACTTGAAGTCCGTCGCGCTGCCTTGGCCTTCGTGACAGACCGTGCAGGCGAATTCGGACATCTTGTGGGGACTGAGGGAACCCACGTACAAGTCCAGCCGCGGATGGCTGGCATAAGGACCGGGCAGCCCACGTCGAACGGTCAGCACGAGAGGTCCGGGCTCGTCTTCCTCGCCCTCAGTGTTCAGCCGTTTCGCTTTCGACCACGCATCGGCCAATCGCGAAACAGCCTGCATCTGGTCCTCGACGGGTTCGTCGTCGACCTCCACCACTACATCGCCCATTCGCAGTCCGGCCGGAGCCTCTGGCGGCTGTTTGGCCGACGTTGGGCAGAGCAGTTCACCGAGAATTTGCCCGCTGGTCTTAGTTGACGGCGGTTCACTAGCCAGTTCGGCTTGAGCAGCTAGTGAACCGGATCGCACGTAACTGACGGTCGCATCACTCGGATCGATCAGCCCCTCGACAGCGATTCGCAATCCGTAAGCCTGTTCGACAAGCTCCGCGGCCGACAGACCGGCATCGTGCGCCGGTTCTTCCTCATCGCCGTCCGTGATCGTCTTCAACGAGAATAGCAATGTCAGACTCGTCGGATACGCGGGCCGATCTGCCGAGCCCGGCTCCGATTTCTGTATCCCCCGGTGGCAAGTCGTGCAACGATCGAAGCGACGGACTTCGCGGAAGTTGTAGTCCTGCGTCAGCCCCTCGTTCCACAGATTGTCGATTTTGAGCGGCGAGTTGAACGCATCGAAGATCGGCATCTCCAGCAGCTTTTTTCCGGGCAGTGGAAAACCGTGGTCGCGGTTGATGTACGTCGAACGGCGTTCCGCCACCGTGGCCTCAAGGCGAGCCAATTCCGCACGATTGTCGGTCAACGCCTTGCGCAATGCATCCTCGTCGGCCGTGAGCCGTTTGAGGATATCGTGAAGAGCAACCCGATGGTCGCTCAACGCC
>JADHUC010000408.1 GCA_016784735.1 Pirellulaceae bacterium
ACGATGCCGAATTCATTGGGCGTTCAACATCTCAGCGGCCCGAACCAAACTCGAACACCTATACCCTTTGATCGAGGATGCAACAGCGAACCGAAAAGCCAGCTAGCAAATGACAATCGAAGATGGACGGACGACTAGTTCAATTCAGCGAGTTGGCCCGCTCGATTGACGACCCGCCCTTGCGTTCCGGCATCTGCCTGGGTATCGGGAGCGTTGCGCTCGAGCAAATCAGGCATGAGGAATTGCGGGCGTGGGAACCGCTGCTGACAAGTTGGTTCATGCACAAACGCGACAGCGGAACGCACAGTGCCGCTGGCTTGGCCTTACGCCAGTGGAATCTGGGAACGCCCACGATTGCCCCAACGAGAGAGCCGGCCGACGGGTACGAGTGGCACGTCAACAGTGTAGGGATGACGATGCTAGGTATTCCGGCCACAAGCTCGACTCAACTTGACGCAGTGTCGAGCAAACTCGGGGCGGTACTCCGTGACCCAAACGATGCACGTTTGATCTATGTCCCAAAGCCTGGTTCGACTCTAGACGATCCACACTATATCGCTTACAGCCCAGTCACGCATCCCTTCCTGCTAAGTGACCGCGAAGTGACGGTGCGGCAGTTCCGGCAGTTTGTCGACGACCCCGAATACTCGAGTGAAGAGAAGCCCGTTGATCGGGACACAGAGAACTCATTGGAGCAGATGAGATTGGAAACCGAGCCTAGTTTGCTTGATTATCCCGCCACACAAGTGAACTGGTTTGACGCCTTGCTGTTCTGCAATTGGCTGAGCCGAAAGGAGGGACTGCAGCCGGTTTATGAGAGGACCGGCGCGATCGAGAGATTCTCTAGCGTTTGGGGCGAATGGGAAGGCGAGCGGTGGCGCGTCATACCAGGCGCGAATGGCTACCGATTACCCACTCGAGCCGAGTGGATACACGCATGTAGAGCATTGACGACTACCGATTTCTCCCATGGAGATGACATATCTCTACTTAGCAAGTATGCCGTCTTTCGAGCGGACGAAGTAGGAATGTGCGGCGCCAAGTTGCCCAACGCTTGGGGCCTATTCGATATACACGGCAATGTCGAGGAGTGGTGTTACGACTACGCCACATCGAACGGATCCCACGTGATACAGGGTGGAGGCTATAACAGTAGAGCCAAAAATTGCCAAGCAACAAGTTACAGTTCGAGGGAGTCGAACACCCGGCTCGCCGGTTCAGGCTTCCGTGTGGCCGCGGGTTCAGCACCGCCACGCGACGTATACGAGAAGTTGCGCAGAATCACCGTGCCCGACGATGTAGAGTCGCTACATGTGGCCTTGGAACGCGCGGCGAAAGGGGCGACGATCACGATCAAGCCTGGACTCTACCGCTACGACCAACCGCTTCTCATCACAGACGACTTGACTCTCGTGGGCACAACGCCCAACCCGAGCGATACCACTCTCGAATGCACTGGTCGTAACGCGCTGGTAATCGAGGGTGGTGATGCAAGGTTGCGGCATCTATCGTTGCGATTCAAACGCGACAAGCCCAGAGAATCTCCCAAAGACCAAGAGCTGTTCGAGGAGATCATCAAGGGAGACAGAACCGACCCCTTTCCATTGCCAGGGCGACACGCGGCTGCGTGGATTCGTGCGGGGAGTCCGGAGATCGAGGACTGCGATCTGACTTCAGATGCTGGTTGGGGGTTGGTCGTGGAAGGAGTTAACTCCAATCCGACCGTGATGCGGTGCGTGCTGCACAGTGCCGGGGCAAGTGGAGTATGTGTGCTCCGAGGAGCGAAAGCGATGTTCCTCGATTGCGATTTCGACGGGAATCAGGGGCAAGGGGTAGATGTACGCGAGACGGGTGATCCTACTTTCAAGAACTGCAAGATCCGTGGAGGGAAATACGCAGGAATCGTCGTCCGCGCCCAAGGCAAGGGGGTATTTGAGGACTGTGACGTTTTCGGCAACGCGATGGGCGTCTTGGTAGCGGGATTAGGCGATCCCTCCTTCAAAAACTGCAGGATTCACGACGGGGGCGCTGGCATTGGCATCCAGAGGGAGGGCAAAGGAACATTCGAAACGTGTGATATCTTTGGTACATCTGCATGTGGCATCTTTGTAGAAGGTGTTGGGAATCCCCTCTTCAAGAACTGTAAGATCCGTGACGGGGGCCCCGGTATCCTCTTCCGAAAAGGATGCAAAGGAACACTCGAACACTGTGATATCTCTGGCAACGATCAGGTCGGCGTCTGTGTAAGCGAAGAGGCCGATCCAACTTTCAAGGCGTGCAAGATTCATGACGGGAGGCAGCGTGGAGTTTTCGTATCGTCTTGCGGCAAAGGTACGTTCGATGACTGCGACATCTATGGCAATGCAGAGGTTGGCATCGAGATTGACATGAGCGGCGATCCTACTATTCGCGACTGTCGTGTCGAACGCAACGGCCGTGGCGTCCATGTGCACAACAACGGAAAAGGAACGTTCCTAAACGTCACGTTGCGAGAGAACACAAACGGCCAGTGGGTGATTGAGGAAGACGCCGGCCCAGTGCGTCGCTTTGAAGAGTATACTGACGAATAGAATGCCCTCTTGGTCCCCGATGAGATGGAGCGTTAACGCGAGGATGCGTTGTTTCCAACGCAAGGCAATTGGAGCCAAGAGCGGAAGTCAGTAGCCGGAGGAGTGCCCAGATGGAGCCGTACCCATGTCCGACGTCACCCAGATCCTATCCCAGATTGAATCCGGCGATCCGTCGGCGGCTGATCAACTGCTACCGCTTGTATACGACGAACTCCGGCGGCTGGCAGCCGCGAAGTTGGCCAACGAGAAATCTGGCCAGACTCTGGACGCCACCGCCCTCGTCCACGAAGCTTACGTCCGGCTGGTGGACGTCGAAAAAGCCCAGCGATGGGACAGCCGAGGCCATTTCTTCGCCGCGGCCGCCGAAGCGATGAGGAGGATTCTCGTCGAAAACGCACGTCGTAAGAAACGAAAAAAACGGGGCGGTCAACACAAAAGACACGACTTGCGTGAAGGGGACTTGGCTACCGAGGCGCCATCTGACGATCTGCTGGCTCTCGATGAGGCTCTCAACCAATTGGCCGAAGAGGCACCGGAAAGAGCGGAATTAGTCAAGCTGCGATACTTCGCTGGCCTGACTTCCGAGCAGGCCGCTGATGCACTCGGGATCTCTCGCGCAACGGCTGTGCGACATTGGACTTACGCACGCGCGTGGCTATTTGAGAGGATCCAGGGGCGGGCTCGGTAAATGATCCAAAAGAAATCTTGAGAATTCTTGAGGCGCCCGCGACGCGAATGGCGCATTGCAGCGTGGATTGGAGTTGCCTGTTGCCTTGCCCACTGTAGGAGTCATGCCATGACCGAACACGCGATCGACGTCGAATCCATGTTCCTGGCCGCCCTCGAGAAGGAATCGCCCGAAGAGCGGTCCGCCTACCTGGATGAAGTTTGCGGCGACAATGCGGAACTCCGCGAACGCGTGTTTGCGCTGTTAAATGCCCACGAAGCCGCCGGCAGTTTCCTTGGAAAGCCTCCCGTTGAGGTCGCCGCCACCGCAGCGAGTGGCGACTTTCGCAAGCCACCGCCGGACGAACTCTCGCTCGACTTCCTTTCGCCAAGCGACACGGCAAACCATTTGGGTAGGCTTGGGCAGTATGAAATCTCCGAAGTGGTTGGCCAGGGCGGTATGGGCATTGTACTGAAAGGCCACGATCCGAAGCTGAATCGGGTTGTCGCCATCAAAGTGCTGGCGCCCCAATTGGCCGTTGAGGCCACCGCTCGAAGGCGTTTCCTGCGCGAAGCCCAGGCGGCAGCGGCCGTAAGTCACCCTCACGTGGTCACCATCCACGCCATTGACGACGGCCAACAGTTGCCTTTTCTCGTCATGGAATACGTGTCGGGCCAATCGCTACAGCAGAGGATAGATCGCACCGGCCCTTTGGAAGTAAAGGAAATCCTGCGGATCGGCAAACAGGTGGCTTTAGGGCTGACCGCAGCCCACTCAGAAGGCCTCATCCATCGCGATGTCAAGCCAGCCAATATCCTGCTGGAAAACGGAGTAGAACGAGTCAAGATTACCGACTTCGGCTTGGCCCGGGCGGTGAACGAGGCTAGTGTGACGAAGACGGGGGTAGTAAGCGGAACACCGGAGTACATGTCCCCGGAGCAGGCCCAAGGCTTGGCCGTCGATCATCGCTCAGACCTCTTCAGCCTGGGCTGCGTTCTATACTCCATGTGCACGGGCCGTTCTCCGTTCCGCGCCGAGACTGCTTTGGCCGTAATTCGCCGCGTCTGCGACGACACGCCTCGGCCAGTACGCGAAGTAAACTCCGAAATTCCCGACTGGCTCGCCGTCATCATCGACCGCCTCCTGGCCAAAAACCCAGATGACCGGTTGCAGTCCGCGTCGGAGTCGGGCGAGTTATTGAGTGACCATTTGGCGCACTTGCAGCGACCCGCGGATGTACCCAAGCCAGCGCCGCTGAAGACAGTCTCCCGAGAACCCAATTCTCCCACTAGGAGTCGGCGATTCCTTCCGTGGGCCGCGGCGGCGGTCGTCACACTCGCGCTTGTGGGAATCGGGCTTGGCGTCAGTGACTGGTGGCCAGGTGAGGCCGGCTCCTCAACCGACCGCGATTCTCTAACCGACGGTGGACTCTCAACCGGTGGTCGACCAACCGGCGACGAGAATTGGGCACTGGAATTCCGCCGTCAGGGCGATTGCGTCGTGCTACCGTTCGGCTATGACGGGGTGCATCCAATCACACTCGAAGCTTACGTAGTTCCGCGATCGAACAACTCAGGCAACGTACCAGGAATTCGGCACAGGAACGGGCTGGGCGTGATCGTCGGTAACTTTGCGAACAGCGGAGGGGGACTGTCGATCGACGAGACCGGTTACGGTGCCACCCTCCATGAAGGCGAACAATACTGTGTTGCAAAATCCATCCAATTTCCGTTCTTTCGCGAGCCAGTCCACTTGGCGATGGTGTTTGATAACAACACGCTCCGGCTATTTATCGACGGGAAGCTGGCGTCTGAGTCGCCCTTCCCTTCCGAATCTCGGCCATCCCCGTTGTTCTTCATGATCGGCGCAGACCCGGACCAGAAAAAGGTGACGACCTTCGAATTCCGGGGCGTGATTGACGAAGTTCGCATCTCCCACATCGCGCGATACTCGGAGGATTTCGAGCCGGCCAGACGCTTCGAGCCGGACGAGAACACTATGGCTCTTTATCATTTTGATGAAGGTTCAGGACTGGAGGCTACGGACAGCTCTGGAAACAAGCGACATGGGGAGATTCGCGGCGCCAGTTGGGTCGATATGAAGAGTCTGCCGCAAGGCTATCGGTTCGCCAAGCACGCGGAACCGAACGGACCTCATGAGGGATTCGATCTGCTATCGCTTGTAGAGTCTCAGAGAGACTCCATGAACCTCTTGTACGGAAACTGGCGAACCGATCGGGGGGAGCTCACGGTATCGGGAATGTGGCCGTTCCTGCAGATTCCGTATCTGCCACCGGAAGAGTATTGTCTCATACTCACCGTGGAGCGGGTCTCGATTGATAAACCGTTTGGCATCGGCCTGAACTTGGGAGGAAAACTCTGCTTCTTAAGGTTTGATTCCTGGTCGGGTGCGCAGTGCCAAAGCGGCTTGACAACCTGGAAGGAAGGCGCATTTGAGTTTTGGGGAGAAACGACACCTGAGCAGATCTTGAGGTGTGGTGAGCCAGTCACCATTTGCTGCAGGGTTGCCGGCGCCGAGACTCAGCGGAGCGTTAAGGTCGCCTGCAACGGACAGGACGTCTTTGGATGGGAGGGGGATGTCAAGAAGATCGTGGGGCAAGTCCCAATGTACTTCCTACCCAAAGACGATAGAGCGATAACACTGGGCGGATTTGGCGGCACGTTCCGCATCACGGACGTGCGGCTCCAAACGATTTCGGGGGAAGGACGGCCTGCCTTTTCCGATTCTTCGGCTTCGGCCCACCGAAGAGTAGCCGAAAACGTTCTCTGGGCAGGCGGCAGCGTGGAAGTGTCCGGCGAGCAGGACGAGGCGATCCGTGTGGAGACAATCGAGGCGTTGCCCAATGCCTTTAGACTCCGGAAGATCGACCTCCGACGCGTTAGCTCCCTCGCGGAGGTCGACCTTGGTGGTTTAGACGAAATTGAAACACTTCAGTCACTTGTTCTGCGCGGAAGGCGTGGACTTCCCGACGATGCATTGCAGGGACTCATCCAGAGTCCCACGCTGACGGAGATCGATCTCGCAAATACGTCGATCACTGACGCTGATCTGGATCGCCTGTTAGGCGCGCCGGCGTTGAGGAGCCTGGATCTTAACTTCACATCGATCCGGGACGGAAGCCTTAGCCGGATCAAGACGTACCGATCCCTTCGAACCCTAGATCTGGTCGCGGCGCATATCAGCGATGAGGGAGCAAGACGGCTTGCCGAGTTGGGGTGGCTTGAAGAACTGAATGTGCGCGGCACAGACATCACGGACGACGGCGTGGCGCATCTCGGAAGGCTGAAAGACTTGAGACGTCTAACTCTAGATCATCTGCCGATAACCGATGTCAGCATCGGACACCTGAAAGGTCTCTCCAATTTGACACACCTGTCAGTTATGCACACTGACGTTTCCGACAAAGGCCTGGAGTCCCTGAGGGAGTTGAAGAACCTTGAGGAAATCTGGCTGGTTGGGACAAGCGTCACCACCGAGGGCATCGCGCATCTTCACAATGTCCTGCCCCACTGCAGGATCCATCGCGGAGTGGATCAGCCAGTTGATTTGGTGTCGCTGATCGATCCGAAGCGAGATTCTCTTCGCGGGAGGTGGGCGGTTCAGCAAGATGGAGTCGTCTCGGCGGGGACGTGGAAAGGGAAGAACGCTTGTCTTCAGCTTCCATATTCGCCACCCGACGACTACGTACTGGAGGCGTTCGTGCGGCGAGAGTCCGGGGACGACAACGTCGCATTCGGCTTGATCGTCGGGGGGCGTCAGACTAGCGTCGCCATTGATTGTTACCCCGGTAAGGGTTACAGAACCGGGCTTTGTCTCCTCGATGGCAGAAACACAGAGGAGAATGAGACTGCGTTGACGGGGCAAGTCCTGCGCGTGGGCGCGGACCCGACACGAATGGTGATCACGGTACGTGGCGCGAATGTCACGGTGGCGTGCGGAGATGAAGTGCGCGTCGATTGGGCGGGGGATTGCAGCCGACTGTCCCCCCATGTGGCCCACTCCATTGCGGAGGATGACCAGTTGTTTCTCGTCGTGTACACCGGCGGGACCCGCATCAGCAAATTGAAGCTCACGCCTATTTCTACCGCCGGCAAGCATCCTTGATGCCACGAGTTTTCCCCTGCGCAAGCCCCCGAGTTCGTAGACAAGAAACCAGCCCCCGAAAGGAACCGCCCTGTTAACTTCTCGGCGTCTGTTAACCCGAGAGTCTGAAAGTTTGGAGCCGAGATTCTTGGGGTCCTCCCTCATTGAGGCCCGAACCAATTTCATAGTGATTAACGCGTCGCTCGGCGATGTACTCGCAGAAATCGCGAAATGTCCTGTCCGGCTGCAAGTCAGGGTTGCACTCGGCAACGGCATCCGCGAATGCGTCAGCCAAGCTGTCCACCGACCGGAAGTGATCCCAGAACAGTCCCTCGGGGGATCGCCAGTGATCCACGTGCCTCGACGGCTTGACGTCAGGATTACCTGAAGGACCGTTCGCCGAAAAGCAGCTCATCGCGGCCTGGGCCGCCGAAGAGCCAGTCGAAACCGTCACCGCCGTCCAGGTCGTCGTCTCCGGACTGCCCAAATAGCCAGTCGTTGCCGGCCTGGCCGCGAAGCTTGTCTTCGCCGGCGCCGCCAAACAGAAAGTCGTTGCCGTCGCCTCCCCAGAGTTCATCGTTGCCACCCCTGCCGAACAAGAAGTCGGTACCTGCTCCGCCGAAGATGATGTCATCGCCGCGGCCGCCGAAGACCCAATCATTGCCTGAACCTTCGTTGGAACGAAAACCCGGTCTTCTGCAACTGTACCAAGAATCCAAACATGACAGTTCTCCCGTTGAGTTTTGGCGTTCGTCGTGATCAGCAAGAATACGGCGAGGCTGAGCGTGCCTGGCAGGTCAATCCATTCTTTTGCCAACGTGTCTCACGTGGATCCAACCGTGTATCAGCTTGTCCCGTTTTTGGTCGAAGACTCCCATCCAGATTCCGCGAATCTCCACGACTCGGAGCTGTTCGTTCCTAGGCAACGCGTCGAGTACCGTATCGCCAACCATCAACGGCGCTTGGTCGTCGAGAATGACAATCGTATCGCCAGGGCGCACTTCGGCCGGGGCCTGCACTCGTCGGACGCGTTTGTCACGGTCGCCCGTGTGAGGCTTACGATCCTTCTCCGAAGCCGTGGCATGATCCTCTGCCGAATCGGGCCCGCGGACGACGGCGTGCTCAATCCCGTTTTGTCTCACCTCCAATTCGACATTCGCCAAAAGCGTGTCAGGGGTAAGGTTGAATGCCACGTCCAAGCCGCGGAGCCAGTCAAGGAACGGAAAGCGATAATCGGAGGGGACTTTGTTCAGGTCATAGTACGACTTCGTGGTCCAGCCTGAACTGGTCCAGTAAGGTACGGCCGACTCGGTCAGTAACTGATATTCGCCGCCAAGAGGACAAACCAGGCGGGCTCGCAGTAGCCGTTCGGCCTCGGATTGCGCGACGGGCGGTTGAACGTTCAGTTGCTGATTCAGGAGATTCAGCAGTTGGGCATTCGCCGCGGAGACCTTGCGCGACTCGAGGTAGGTGAACCCGTTGATGTACGGGGCAACGGCTGTTTCGTTGACGTCCACCATTCGAAGTCGCATCTGCGCCGGAATCGCGACTTGTTCCAGCGAGAGTCGTGACAGGACTGATTCGCGGATTTGCGCTCCGCGTCCCATAACGGTCCATGCCTCTCGGTCTTCGATCGACAAGCCGACAAACAGCGATTCCAAGAAGCCTGCCATCGTGGTGGCCAACAGGCCGCCGGCGGCGTATGCCACACGCATCTCGGGATCCCCAGTCGCCCGCGGCCGAGGCCGATCAGCCGACGGCACATCGAACTCGCCGTACTCGAGGCTGCGAGTAAACCTGCTGAGCAAACGCAGGCCGTCGGTTCCCGATGGGTTGACGACCGCGTACGAATTGCGACGGAAGTATGTGGTAGACTCGAAGGCTCCCTCGCGTTCAATCGCGCCTTCGCGAATTGCGTAGGGCACCTCACTGTCCTGCAGTCCCACATGGACCTGGTATGGCTGGCCACGATCGCGTAAGCCTGCCTCCATACTCAAAGCGTCGTTCGGTAGCCGCGCAATTCGCGTTGCCGAAGCGGGCGCTAGATAGCGGGCCAGGGCGTCATATCGCTCACGCGCGTAGGGTGTCACGAGAATGCCCAGCGAGACCTTTTCACGGTCGGCTCGCCCTGCCGGTGACGAGGACATCGATACGATAACCGGGTCTGTGGCTCTCCATTGGCGCCGATATCCGTTTGTGAAGTCGGCATAATCCGCGACCTCGCTGCGCGTCGCCTTCGCGATCGTCATGTCCGGGATGGGAAGGAACGTGCCCGCCCGACCGCGCAGCGAGTCGATGGCGTCGTCGCCGACCAGGATGGGCTGGCTTCCGTCGGGACGCTGCGCAAAACCGGCCGGCACGTATTCTTCATCCATCAAGATGCGCAGCGAGTCGACGCTGTTTCCTTCGCTCGCCGCAACCAGCCCCGCCAGGCGAAGCTGCTTCAGTTCGGCCAACGCCCGCGCTCGACGTCTCATTTCGATGCGATATTGTGGGCTGGTCAACTTGCGGAAGAACGGATCCGAGAGGTAGATCCAGATCGGCGTGTTGCGGTTTGACTGGTCTTTCGTTCGGGCATAGCGAAACTCGTTCAATTGCCCCAGGCCTCCCTGTCTGTCGCCCGTTTGCAGGAATCGGCCAGCGATATAGTGCGAGTTGGTCACCAAGTGATAGTTGCCGTCCACGACATGGAAGGAACGTACAACATTGTCCGAGGTCGACAGCAGGGAAACCGCACGGTTTTCTATGTGCACGGTCGTTTGCTCGACGCCGGGATTCACGCGTTTCACGGTGGCCCGCTGCTGCTGGATGATCGAATTCAAACGGTCCCCGTCTTTCGCCTCGAACAGCACGCCCACCGCCGCACCGTCACGAAAGAACAAGTCGCAGCCAATCAGCGCCATGTCCGCCAGTGTTTCGTCGATCAACAGTTCCTGCGAGACTTTCGGACTGAGTGCCAATTGCCGTTCCATCGTCTGGCGAATCTGGTAGTCAAGCGCGGAAGTGGACACGATTTCGTGCAGACTCCCGCCCCAATGCATGACGAACCGCCGGAGCCAAATGTAGTTGGCCAGTCGCTGGCAGCGCACATAGAAGCACTCTTGAGGCACGCGTAGCGCGATCGATTCCACGGGGACGTGAGCCGGCATGGTGGGCAAACGCACGGGGCGGACATTGACCGGCGGCGGCAACGGCTGATCCGCAATTTCTTCATGCCCGGATTCCTGGAAAAGCACGTCGTCCTGCATGGCCAGCAAGACGGAATCGATGCCAAAAAGTGTACTGACCACGCGTTCGAACTGACGTTCCAGTTCTGCCATCGGTTGTTCGGACGCTGGCTTTGCGGAGCGAGGCGGCAGCGGAAGGTCCAGACGCCGGCCGAGCATGCGAACGAGATACTCCTTCACCTGTCGTTGCGGCCCACGCAAGGCGGAGACGTCGCTGGAATAGCTGGTCCACCATTCGTTTTGAAGGTGGCGGTAACTTCCTTGGCCAACCACGACCGGTACACATTGGACCTTGGTAACTTCTGCACCGGCGGTTTTGACACTTAGCCTTAATGGTTCGCTTTCTCGGAAGAGGTAGAAGACCGTAAGCTGGCGGAGATGGGGCGTTTTCTCTTCCTCTGCGATGCGATAGGAAGTGACAAAGGCGGGGTAGCAGGTGCGGTTACTGGCCTCGTGCAAGAAAAGCGGTTCGTCGGGACGCCATCGGATATCAAGATCGTCGCCGATAATGATATCCAATCTACCGACCCCAAACGGATCGCCCGCGAACGCCTGTCCGGCAACCACCGTCCCGCTCGCAAGCGGCGCCGTGCCCGGCGCGGCTGGTTCGTTGATTTCTTCGGTTTTTTGCTCGATTTCAAGCGACGGTGGTGTCGGTCGACTTGGCCGCTCGACTCGGTTCGCGAGAGATGGATTGTCTTTCGCAGGCAGCGGAGCATTGTCGACGGGCCGGTACACTGTGGTCGCCAGAGGCCACTCTTTCGTCGTCGCCGCATTTGCCTCCAGCTTCCCTGCCACCGAACGCGACTCGGTCGCGGCGTCAGGCTGAGGCTGCCTGCCGGTTGCCAGCGAGTGGCTG
>JADHUC010000037.1 GCA_016784735.1 Pirellulaceae bacterium
GGTCCGGCCGACGGACCAGGCAATGGATTCTACAGCAAGGGTCGCCTGCAGTACGTCGGTGAGCGTTATGAACGATTCGCCGAGACGGGCGAGTACTTTCTCAAGGTCGGCGCCGATGCACCGGAGAACATCTTCGCTTACGAAGACTTCGACGCGACGCCGAACGTGAGCGATCGTCGCAAGACCTGGGCGCCGCACCTGAAGGATTATAGCTCCGACGCGGATGACCTGCTCTGGGGCCCGGACCGCGACAAGGGCAAGGCCCTGCTGGGCGCGGTCAACTATCTCTCCGGCAAGGGCATGAATGTCTTCTCGTTCCTGACGTTCAACGTCGCGGGTGACGATGAAAACGTCTTCATGCACATCGTGAAGAGGGACCTGGCCGACTACGAGGCCAACCACGGGAAGAAGACGCCCGACAAGGCCTGGACGACGAGTATCGAACGGCTCCGCATGGACATTTCGAAGACGGCCCAGTGGGATCGTGTCATGCAGTATGCCGATCGCAAGGGCATGTTCCTGCATTTCAAAACGTCCGAGGCCGAAAACTGCAAGCTGATGGACAACGGGGATCTCGGGCCGGAACGTCGGCTTTATTTCCGTGAACTGGTGGCCCGATTCGGATACCACTTGGCGCTGAACTGGAATTTCGGCGAGGAGAACTCGCAGACAACTGAGCAGCATCAGTCGCAAATGGCCTATGTCAAACGGATCGATCCGTACAATCACCTCCGCGTGGTGCACACGTTTCCTGGTGTGAAGGACAATGTCTACGGACCGCTGCTGGGGGACAAGTCGGAACTCACCGGGCTTTCGCTGCAAACGAGCAACCCCGCATTCACGAAAGTCTACGGTGATGTGAAGAAGTGGGTACTCCTGTCGGAAGCCACGGGCAAGCCGTGGGTGGTTGCCTGCGACGAGCCGGGTGACGCGACACATGCTCTCGTGACCGACGGCGAAGACCCGGACCACGACAATGCCCGCATCAACGGCTTGTGGGGAACGTTCATGGCTGGCGGTTGCGGCACGGAATGGTATTTCGGCTACAAGCATCCGCACTCCGACTTGACCTGTGAAGACTGGCGCAGCCGTGACAAATTCTGGGACCAGGGCAAGATCGCTCTTGACTTCTTCTACAAGAACGACGTCCCGTTCTGGAAGATGCAGCCGACGTTGACGAAATCCGGCGACTGGGCGTTAGTCGGCGACGGTTGCGTCGTGGTCTTCGTCAAGAGCGGCGGCAAGACCGTGCTGGATCTACCCGAAGCCGAGTTCACCGTTTCGCAGACGTTCCCCAAGACCGGCGGATCGGGATCGTACGGCAAGATCCAGGGCAAGGCCGCGACGGAGCTGAGCGTTCCCGTCGAGGGTGACGTCGTCTTCCTGCTCAAGACCGACCAGGAGGAGTTGAAGTTCAACCTCGGGGGGGCGGACGCTCCGAAGCCCGTTGTCGAAAATCCGACAACCCCCGCCTTCGCGTTCAACTACGATCCGACGAACGCGAAGAAAGTGCACAAGCAGTCCGACGGCATTCTTGTCGTCGAGGCGGAGGGTTTTGACGCCGTCGACCGGGAAGACGCTCGGAAGTGGTGCCTGACGACCGTCGACAAGACCCCCGGCATCCGGCCCGATCCCGACCCGAACCATGCAGCCGGCGCCGTCGGCGGAGCGTACCTCGAACTGCTGCCCGATACACGAGTGACGCATGGCGATCCACTGGTCCGCGGTGTCAGCTTCACGAACACGCCGGGCCAATGCAGTGTGCTGTATTACCCGGTCATCTTCACCGAGCCGGGACGCTACTATGTCTGGGTACGGACGTGCTGCACCGGTTCGGAGGACAACGGCTTGCACGTCGGACTCGACGGAGATTGGCCCGCCTCCGGCGCGCGTCTGCAGTTCACCGGCAAGCATGGCCAGTGGCAATGGGATTCGCGGCAACGGACGAACAAGGTTCATACGGGAGTCTTGGGCCAGATCTGGCTCGATGTCGACAAACCGGGACTGCACACGATCATGTTCTCGATGCGCGAAGACGGATTCGAATTCGACCGCTTCATGCTGACGAAGCAGCAGAACGCGATGGAGAGCAAGAACTCGGAAGCAGGACCGGCGGCGAGTCCGAAAGTCCAATAGCCCGATTCTTGCTCGCGTTGGCCGACGGCAGGGTCTTTACGATGAGCATCACGGGGCTTCTCTCGGCCTGGGATGCGGACTCGGGCGAGCTTCTCTGGCGCGGCGACTATAGCTCGCGTTTCGGAAAGGGCCATCCGTATTGGGGTGCAGCGACTTCGCCGCTGGTCGACGGCAATCGTGTCGTCGTCCACTTCGGCACGGACGACCAGGGGGCCTTGATCGCGCTGGATGCCGAAAGCGGAAAGGAAATCTGGAGCCACGGCAAGGATGGTGCGTCCTACGCCTCGCCGATTCTGGTCGAGCTTCAGGGAAGACGTCAGATCGTCGAGTTAACCATGAAGGGCTTGGCGAGCGTCGACAGCGAATCGGGCCGTTCACTATGGGAGTACCCCTACCCGCAGATCGGTACGGATCAGAACATGGTGACGCCCGTCTACCACCGGGGGCTCGTGCTGCAGGGTGGAGAGAACCGCGGCATTCGCGGTCTGGAGCCGCGTCTGGACGGCGGCGTCTGGACGGTGCACGAACGGTGGCACCAAGAGAAGGTGGCGCTCGACATGAGCGCGGCGGTTGTCAACGGCGACTTGCTTTATGGATTCTCCCATTTCGGTCTGGGGCGGCTCTTCTGTCTGGACACCAAGACGGGCGAAGTCCTCTGGCAGGGCCCCGGCAGAACCGGGGAGAACGTCGCGTTTCTAGCGATCCCCGGTCACGTCGTAGCGCTCGTGAACGACGGTGAGTTGAAAATCATGGCAGCGGGTGGCGACCGCTTCGACACGGTCGCGTCCTATCGCGTGTCAGAGAGCCCCACCTGGGCCCATCCAGTTCTGCTGGAGAGCGGAATCTTGGTGAAGGACGGCCGGACGCTGACTTTGTGGTCGCTGTCGGGCACGACCGTTCGCTCCCCCTCGCCCTCTCGATGACAACCGTTTGTGAAGTCGTTGGTCTTTTGTTTCGGATTTCGATATTCGGATTTCGGGTTTCTTCGCTTGGCTGGTTGACGTTACGGTTGCCGCCACAGGAGCAATGGAAGGAACCGCTTGCTCGGCTCACTGCCGCACAACGCAAGAGGATGGAATCCGCCGTTCTATCAACTTCTGCAATCCCACATCTCGCGACGCTTTCCTGGCCTGTGAGACGTGAGCGGTGGGTTCAACAGGCCCCATTCTCGCACCGTCGCGCGCACCATGTTGCGCGGCCGAGCGAGATTCCTTGCGTCTAGCGCGCTGCTAGATCCGACACTCACCATCCGCACGCGGCAAGTTATCTTTCCGGCCCCCACCACGAGCAGTATGATAGTAGTCGTCGTGGGCGGGCCATCCCGTCTTTGCGACAGTGTGTCAGTCAGAACTTCCGTTGGGTGCCTCAATCATGAACCGCAAACCCAGAGTCCTTTCGCTCTCCGGGACAATTGCGGTCGTTCATTTCTCCTTGTTTCTCCTGATTGTGGGCTACCAACGCTCCTTCGCCAGCCCAGACGGCATGGTTCACTGGACCGATGAGAATCGCCCAATCCTGGAGTTTCTCGAAACGGCGATGTTCGTTCACATGTTTCCAGTCGGCTGGCTGTCCTTCCTGACCGATTGGCTCCACTGGACGGAGTCAGACGTAATCGTCATGGTCATCCTTGCGGCCGCAAATTCGGCGTTGGTGGGCTACATTCTCGCATGGATACTTAGCCTAGCTTGCCGGAAACTGTTTCCGCGTTTGGTCGGCGACAGTTTGCGACACCCAACAACGCATGCCCGCACAGATGCGGCATCCATGCCGGATACGCCTTCGGTGTAGTGCAGGCCGCGGTGGCGTTGGTAGAATGAACCGTGTCTCGACGTTGGTTTGCTCCGTTCGGGGCGGCGTCGGGCATGCTACCCGTTGGCGGACATGGGCTTCCCGATGCGTAAAGAAATACCGATCGACCCTGCTTCCGTACCAGAAGATGCGAAACGAATGTTTGCCCTGATCGAGGCTCACAAAGATCATCCGTTGATCGAGCACCATTTCCACCAAATTTCGATCATCACACTCAGCGTTCCTAACGGCGGTCAAGCAACAATGTACCTTCCTGATTTTCGCGATGGGCTATACGCTGCCCTCTTCTGGGATGATGCGGATGGCAATTGGGGATCTGGTGGTTGGATTCCCATCGCTCACGTGGACGCCGACATCACGTGCCCGCCTTCTGCTTTCTCAATCGAATACCTGCAGAACAATCCTGCTTTTCCCATAGCGCGATCCGTCATGGATCATTTATTCAATACGCGGCCATCGCAGGCGGCCCAGTAATGACCGTGAAGTCGGCGCTCTACGGCGCGGTCCTCACTAGTATTCCTCCGCCAGGAGGGAGTCGCAGTTCGACGCGATTGGAATCCGTGGCCGACCACTTCGAGGTCGCAACATCGAAGATCTCGAGGTGACCCGGTCCAACGATGGCTCGCCGAACGGGCTTCAGGAACTCCTCTCGCCGAGGCTGGCCGAGGCCGCTATACGTGCGGTAGTCGAGGTTGACCACGAGCGCATGAGTGGGCGATGTTCCTTGGCCAAAGTAACCGATCACGAAACCTTCCACCGGGACGGCATAGTCCTTGCCCGGCACCGGCGGATCGAAGCGGAAGACGGCGCCCTCCGGCAGAAGTGAGGCGCCCTCCGGGAGCATGCCCGCGTGATGCACCGCGAGAGATTTCAGGGGCTGGAGCTCCGTGGCGATCGCGACGAATTCCTTGTGCAGCTCCCGCGCATAGTAGTAGAGCGGCGTGGGCGATCCACCAAGGACGGCTCGGCCCATCGCACGAGCGATGTGCGGTTCCCGGTACGTGCCTGCCGGGTTGATCATGCCTCCATCGTGGCCCGGATACCCATAGACATACCACGAGATGCCCTGCGACCCATAGGCCAGTGTCGTGTAGGCCAGCCAGCGCAATTCATCGCCTGTGGGAATTCGCATGTTAACCGTCCAACTACACGCCTGTGCAATGACCATGAACGGTATGTCCGCATCCAGCGCAGCTTGCCGGATTTCGGCCAGGTTCAGGAAATAGCCCTTCTCGCTGTCGCCCTTGACGGCGAAATGGTAGTGGTCGTAGCTCAGGAGTTGCGGCCTGAACGTCTCCACGAACTGGCGCAGATGCTTGCGGTAGGCGGGGGCCGGTTCACCCACCGTACCCAACTGCTCGTTGCTTGCGTAGATTGGAAAGAGATTCACGTACACGAGACGCGATGGGTCTTTTTGCTGGAGATAGTCCTTCATGCGAGCCAGATTGGGGAACACGGCGGCATTAGGTTCATCAAGGAGGCTGTATGCATACAGCGCCGGGTGTTTCCGCACGCCCTCGATGATGGAGTCCAATTGAGCTTTCGTCTCCGGGTCGTCAAGGGCCTTGAATTCCTCCGGCTTGCGCGGCACGTAGCCCAAGCTGAGTATTCCACGCAAGCCGTGTCTTTGAAGAACGTCCAGTTGCGAACGATAGTGATCGACAACGTCGACGCCCTCGGCGGCGCCGCGTCTGGTAACCCAGACCAGGTTCCAACCTCCGTCGGCCATCTGCTTCGCGACGGCGTCGGTCATCGGCATCGGGCCGGCCCAGTACGTCACGATGGGCGTGCCCATCTGCCAGCGTTTGGCAGTCGTGTCGTTCGGGGCGTCAGCTCGCACGGTCGAAGTCAGGCACGCCCCGGTCACCATGCTCGCCACGAGGAACACACAACAGGTGCACGAAAGACCGCCGCCATCGACGCGGAATACGTGCGACATCGGAAACCTATCCAGGATGCGACATATGGTGACGCGGCAATCTACGGTTGTCATCTGACGTCTCCCATGCATGGTTCTTCACAATGGTTCAAAGTGGCGCTGTGCAGCTAAGGACCTGGGCGTTTCTTCGGGTGCCCTGGCGGGAGAAATCTTGGATTGTACTTGCCGGCATCCCTGAATCCGCCAACGCCCGGTTGCATTCGCCCGAAGTAGGGATAGCTATCGAAAATGTCGCCGTATCCGACCATTCGCGGATCGGCCTGCTTAATCGTATGATAAGACCTGCGACAAAGGTCCGCAAATAGTGAGACTCACCTCGTTGTAGGAAGGTTGCCACGCGATCAGCGGCTCTACAGGCTCGAACAATGGCTGCACGCATCCGGTCCGCGTTCGTGGGAGGTCTCGCACTCCAATCGGATAACAGCGAAGGAGAGCAATTGATGACTCCAAGTAGGACAGCGTCTGACGTCGTTATGATCGCCACACTGGTCGTGGCAACGCTCGGCGCGGCGGAAGCAACGGCGGGCGAGGGCGCGGAGAGCCGGGTCCGAAGAGCGGAAGGCGATCGCGTTATCGACATGCGGCCTCATTGGGATGCTACGATCCCCTTGGCGAATCCACATAAAGGCTGGTATCACCACTTCCCCGACAATCATCCGGACAAGTACGTGATCGCCAAGGATGCCGATCTCTTGGACTTCCCTGGAATGGATCACCTCTACATCCGGTTGGCGTGGTCCTATCTGGAGCCTCGCGAAGGCGAGTTTCATTGGGAAGTGATCGACCGATTGATCGACAAATGGGTGGCTCACGGGTTGGGAATCTCGTTTCGTATGAGCTGTAAAGAGACCAGCACGGACCGCATCGAGCAACAGTTCGCGACGCCCAAGTGGGTGATGGAGGCCGGCGCCAAGGGCGGTTACTACAGGAAGGGACAGCAGACCGGACCGGAAGGTCCCTGGGAGCCGGTGTTCGATGATCCCGTCTTCGTGAAGAAGCTGGAGAACTTTCTGAAGGCATTCGCCGCACGTTACGATGGCAAGCCCTGGCTAAGGTACGTCGATATCGGCAGTATCGGCGATTGGGGCGAAGGCCATACGTCGTCGGGCAGCCGGATCAAGTACGGGTTCGATCAGCGCCGCTCCCACGTCGATCTGCACTGCAGGTACTTTCGAAAAAGCCAATTGGTGATATCCGATGATTTTGTGTACTCGATTTCCGACCTGGACGAACGCCAGCGGATGCACCAATACATCGTGGATCGCGGGATCGCTTATCGGGACGACAGCATCGTGGTGGACTATTACGTCCGAGCTTTCAGCGACACTTGGACCGTCCGCAGTCCCGAATTCTTCGCGGATACGTGGCATCAGACGCCTCAAGTCCTCGAACTGCAGCACTATGGCGCAGTAAAGAAGGATGGCAACTGGATCGTCCGCCCCGGATCGTCCGCGGCCCTTCACGGTGACGGCAAGAACGGGCCCGACTACTTCCGCGGCGCCCTCGAGCTGTTGCACGCAACGTACATCGGCTATCACGGCGACGCGCGAGAGTGGCTGGATGATAATCCCGAATTGACCGTCGAACTGCTGAACCGCTGCGGATACTGGTTCTTTCTGCACGGTGTGAGAATGCCGGAAACGTGGAAAGCCGGCACATCGACGACGCTGACCATGACCTGGGAAAACCGCGGTGTGGCCCCGGCCTACGAACCTCTCCTGCTACGACTGCGCCTGCGTGGTCCCGACACACTGAATTTGAACATCGAGTCCGGCAACCAGAAGTGGATTCCTCTACCCGACAAGAAGACGTACGATGAAAACTACGGAGTCGAACTGCCTAAGGAGCTGAAGCCGGGCGAATATACGCTCCAACTGAAACTGTGCTCGCCCGCGGCCGATCGCGACGTCTTGCTGGCGGTGAAGCGAGACTTGCTGGACCGTGACGGCTTCTATACCCTCTGTAAGGTTCGCATCGAGTGAATAGCCAGAAACGGTCTTACCGAGTTATCCATGCATGTCTCGCGATTGGGATCGTGCTTCCCGTGCCGATCGGGACGAGCCGTAATTGGCCATACCGCAACTTAGTTCGACGTTCTGCGAGAGCTGATCCAGTGGTTGCCGAAACGCAGAGTGTCCCTGGTGCCCTGGCCACCCTGTAATTCTCGCCGACGCATGCCGGCACGGGGACGGTGCGTGCGAGCCGAGGGATCAACCCTTGGTTTGCGGTCCGATAGGCCGGCAACTTCACACAAGAACCTCTAAACACCGGCCGGGGCAAGGAGACGCACGGCCGCCATGCGACTCCTTTCTCCCTTGATTCACCAGTTGCTCCTGGCAGAATCAGTTCTGTTGCTCAAAAACAAAACTCCTATCCTTTGCACAGCCCGTTCCGCATCCCCACCATGCTGAAACGCGTCGATCGACTGACCAAGGAGAAGTCCAAGGGTCATTCTCTCGCAGGCCGTGACGAGGTTACAATCATGGCATCCTTGTCGGAATATGGAGACGTCGTATGGGACCGGGAAAGTCATGGCTGGCGTGTATGGCCGTCGCGATCATTGCCGCAAGTGCGCAAACTGCCGGGGCCGCCTCCGGCCCGGCGCAAACGATGACACCGGCGCCTTGGGCGGCAACGGCTTCCAGTGACTGGGGGCCGGGCTACGGTGCTGCGGCCGCTGCGGATGGGGTCGCGGACGAGAACGGCAACTATTGGCAAACGGTGGAGGGGAAAGACAAGGGCGCGTGGTGGCAGGTGGATCTGAGAGAGGTCTATCCGATTGAGGGCGTGAGAATTGCCTGGGCACGCTACCAGGACAAATACCATTGCCCGCCGGCCAGCATGATCATCCAGGCCAGTCTTACCGGAGAAAAGGGCTCCTTCGCGGACGTCCGGAAGACCGGGCCCGACGAACTTCCTCGTGATGGACAAGCCTGCGACGACGGGCGGCAGTGGCGATATCCACTCCCGCAGCCGACCCCGGCCAGGTACGTGCGGCTGCTGTTTCCCGATGGGGACCAACCAGGAGCGAAGTACGACGGGTACCTTTGTCTGGGAGAGGTGGAAGTCCTCGCGCCCGGGCTGACGCCGAAGGTGGTGACCGTCGAGGGACCGTTCGGCAGGGCCGACGTGAGCGTCACCTTTCCGGCTTTGGTGGGGCTCTATCTCCGTGCGCCAGACGGACTCGGCGCCCATTCGCTGCTGGCAACGCAGGGCCGGCGTCTTTGGGCAAGAGGTGGTTACACCTATGTTGTCGGCAGCGATGGCAAACGCTACGACAGCCGCCTGGCCAGGCCGGAGGGTGTGGAGTTGAGCGAGCAAACCGGCCGGACCGTGCTGCGGATCAGCGGCGTGAAGCTGTCCTCCGGCGAGGACGAAGAACCTGTGGCCTCGGAAGACTGGACGCTCTCCGCACCCGGCGACGGCTCGCAGTTGGTCTGGAAAATCGTGCGGCGCTGGGAAACGGATTTCACCTGGACGCTCTCGGGCAGTCCCGGACTGTTCTTCACCTTTGATGCGCTGCGACGGAAGAACTCGGTTACCAGTACAATCTGGTACGACCCTCTGCGCTTGGCTGCACGTCCGAGCGATGTCTACGCTCTATCAAGTCAGCCCCGGCGCATATCCCAGAACCACCTACAGACCGTGCGCGACCGGGACACCTGGGCGATCTACAAGCTGTGGACCAACTGGCATGCCCATTCCGACCTTCGCCTGGAAGCGGAGGGCGGCCATTTGTACCGGCGCGGCAGCTACGCCTTTCTCAGCGAAGCGGGCGCGGTGACGGCCCCCGGAATTTCAGAAACGTGCTGCAAAGACAAAGTGGAGGAAATCACACTGAAGATCGGCCCGGCCGACAAGTACGCCACGGGCTACCAGTTAGCCATCGACCTGCCGGACGACGAAACCGAGGCGGCGCTGGAGGACTTCTACCAATCGGTGCTCAACGGCGGAGCGGTCAACGACCAAAAGGGATTCGATCTGGGCAACGAGTCGGACGGTTGGTACTACGCCGGCTCGTCTTGGATGTACGGTATGGCCGTGGCGGCCGGCACTCCGGCGCCCGGGGAACTGTCTTCGCATCCGTACGACGTGCCGCAGGCGTTTCGCGAGCATTTGGCGCACATCCTCACGAGGCTGGACGAACAAGGCCGGGCCCACTTCGGATACAACCAGGGCGGCCAGTGGGTCGACGACAATCTGCACGTGATTATCGGGACCCACGCGTATCTCATACACAGCGGTGACTTGCCTTTCGTGCGACAGTATCTGCCTGCGTTGGAACGTATGTTGGACTACTTCATCGGCCGGCGTGACGGCCAAGGGCTCTTCCGGCTGGGCGATGCCGGTGCCCATTGGTACTGCGATGCCGTGCGAACAAGCGGTGTGAACGCGTACTACAACGCCTTCTTCTACAAGGCGGTCATCGACCTGGCGGAGATGGAAGCCGCCGCGGGTCACGACGAGAAAGCTCAGAGTTATCGACAGTTGGCTGCTTCGATCAAGGCAGCGTTCAACGAGGTCTTTTGGAGAGATGATTTGCCCGGCGGGCCTCGGTACCTCGACTGGGTCGACGCACAAGGAAACGAGATCGCCTATTTCTGCGACCTCTGCCAATGGCCATCGATCGCGGTGGGCATCGCCTCGCCGGAGCAAGCTCGCAAGATCGTGGCCACGGCCAACGCGCGAATTGCAGAGCTGGAAAAGGAGTACGGTTACCAAGGCTATGCCGGATTGTCCGCGCTCTGGCCGGTGCCGGACAACGTGAATCCGTTGGCCGACAAGTGGCAGACGTTTGGGGCCTATATGAATGGGGGCAGCCTGCTTTGCCAGACGTATTGGGAGATCGTCGCACGCGCCCGCGCCGGGGACGTGGATGGTGCACACCGCCGACTCAAGCTCTTCGCCCAGCGTGCGGCGGAAACCAGTTGGGCAGGCAATAACGCATTCACAATCACCGGCGAGCCCAAAGGGGACGGCGAGCCCTACTTGGCCGATATGGTCGTTGTCGCAGCGGCAACGGTGAACGGAGTGTTGGGAATCGCGCCCACGTGGGAGCGGCTGGAAGTATCGCCCCATCTGCCCGCCGGATGGCCGCGAGCGGAGGCGGAAATCCTCTACAAGGGACGCCGGCACCGCGTGATGATCCAAGGGGACGACGTGCGAATCCAGCCCTTGGAGCAAGCGATTGACCTTCCGCTCCTGTGGCTGATGGACTGGAACCTGCACACTAGCGCTAACGGGACCGCCGAGGCAACGAATATCGATTTCGGCGATCTGAGCTACGTTGCGCTGAAGACGACCGAGGCCGGCCCGGCAGCCAGCGGCACTTACCAGAGCCCGCCTTACGACTGGGCCATGCCGGCCAAGCTCGACACGTTTAGCGTGACCGCCGATCTGAATGGAGGTCAGGTAACGGCAACCGTCGAGACCTCCGATGACGGATTCAATACCGTCCGCTCGCAATTCCAAATCGTCGTCAAGGATGGCGTAAACAGGTACCCGCTAGACAGTCTGCAAGGCACCGCCCGTGCGGTTCGTGTACGGCTCGATCTTGCTCGCGGCCAGGGGTCTGCCTCGCCCATCATCGATGGCTTCCGCATCACCGGCCAACCCGCGACAGCCTCGCGTTAGCCCGCATTTGAACGCGCGGAGGTCCGATACCCCGGAGAAGGGTCGGTCGTTGTGAAAAAATTGCGTTTCGTTGCGTCGGGGGCGACCTGAGCAGTTTGCGCACGACGCTTCGATGCCTCGGATGTGGAAGCGTTGGCAGCCACGTTTCTTGCAGTCCAACCGCCGCAGCCATAACCCACCCACCCGCCCGGACGCCGATGATGCAGATCGATACGAGTGATATGTTGCTCCCTTCACTCCATCCCATTCAAGTTCAAGCGGAGAATCACTCCTCCGTCGGCCGCGTACAGCTCCCTACCGCACCAGATGGGAAGCGAGATACTCCGTGAAAGAGTCCCGACCGTTCGAAGCTTGAGGCTCTCTATATCGAGCCGGCAGAGCGTACGGCCCACAATCAGCCACCAAGTCCCGTCCGTTGCGCGCCGGAAGGCCCTGCCGCTGACTTTCTTAGCGAGGTCAACCCAGCACGCAACTCGCTGTTTGGGGGCGCTGTAGAGGTAGATGCTGCTGGTCTCCTCTTGATCGACCCAGCCCAAGAACGTGTCGGCCAGCCCCACGTTCTGGATCGTGCCCGTATCGGCGACCTGATCGCGGAGCGGCACTACATCGATCGCGTTGAGCTCCAAGTCGAAAACGCGAAACCCGGCGGCGTACTTGCCGTCTGCGTTGCCACCCTTGGTCGGATGCCCCGACACGACCAGGCGACCGATTTGCGGGAGCAGGGCCATGCTGCTCGGCTCGAGGCCCTTCATCGCCTCACCGAGACCGAATTTCCTGTCGCTCGCGATCTCGTAGTAGCCCAGCCCCGCCCCGGTGCTCCAACGCTCCCGGTGCCCGAGCAGGTAGATCCGGCCGTTCGGCAGTGCCGCGATATCCCTTGCGTGGTGCGCTTCGGTCACGCCCTGGCCGAAGTAGCCGATGAGCATCGGGTTGCTGCCCGCGTCCATGGGGTTCGCGTTGTTTTCGGTTTGCCACGGCCGATCTGGGTCGTAGACGGACATGTTGCAGTTGGGATATCCGTGGTAGTAGACCTTCCCGTTGAAGACGACGGCCTTCGCGCCGCTCGGGCCGCCCTTACCGAAGTGGTCGCAGCGCTTCGTTGCCGGGTAATAACGGAACCACCCGTGGTACTGCTGCGTGCTACCGAGCAGCGAGCCATCCGGCAAGAGATTCAGGGACTCGATCGCCGCCGGTTCGGTGTTCTGGACCGTGAAGCGGGACTCGCGCCATTCCTCGGCTCCGGCGGGACGCCAGTACAGGACGCCTTCCCCCTGACCCGATATGGCAACCCGCCGAGAGAGGTCGAGTTCTGGTGGCGGCACACGCGCAGAAACCGGCTTGCTTTCCTTCCACTCCAGCGGCGGGTACGTCTTGGGCTTGGGCGGCACAAACTCATTTTCGTCGGCCGCGTCAGACGGGGCCGCGTTCAGCCCCGTCGAGTCCGGCTGCGCCGGCTCCGTAGAAGGCGTCTGAAATGGCTGCCCTGGCTTGGCCTCGCCCACGATCCGTCCGGCGCGGAGCGCGAGGTTGAGTCGTTCCGGCGTGCCGTGCAGTTCCGCAGTGCAGAAGTCGCCACCCTGTGAGACGACGACGCGGGAGTCATCTCCGTCACGCCGGGCGAGCAAGCGCTTCTCTCCGCTGTCGAAGTTCACCGCACACAGCTCCCACTTGCCTTGGCCCACGGCAACGTACAGCCAGGGCGGCTCAACCCCAATGTAGTATCCATACGTCAGGACGCGGCGGCCAGGCAGGCCGACGCCGGTAATGAGTTTCCACTCCAGCGTGTCGGGGTTCAGGCGAAACACGCACGCCACGCCACTTGTGGACTGACTTGCGCCGTAGATCAGCCCATCGGGCCCCAGTTCGAACCTGTAGAACTGCCGCAAAATCGTGAGGCTGTCGTGAACCCGCCCCATGATGTTGATTGTCTCGTCGTGTGGGTCGTAGTAGTAGATGTGGCCATAGTCGACGCTGAAGAAGACGCGTCCATTCCCTGCGAGGACCCCACCGCGGCCGGCCCCTGCCGAATGGAAACCCGGCAGATTGACGATCTTGTGGGTACCGGCCTCGATATCGACGATCACCCACTCGGCCTCTGGGCGGATGCTCGTATCCGCGTAGGCCAGGTAGTGCTCGCCGGTGTCCAGGTTGATGGTGACCTTCTCCTTGTTGCCCGTACTCATGTAGTTCATGCACTGGCAGATGAAGTTCCACCCGCCGCCCGTGTTCGGCCCGAACCCGGTCCGGAACACACGCGCAGTCTTCACCGGCGTGCACGCGGCCTCCATCCCCAAATCGGGCACGCCTTGGCCCCATGCGCACCGCGCAATTACGAGAACGGTCAACAGCAGGTCGAAACGTCTCATCGTTTTTCTCGTTCCCAGGAGGCAAGAGACGCGTGACCACCAAATCCGTCCACCCTGGGACGAGCCAACAGTCCGCGTCACGAATCGTTCACCGCGTGCCTGCGCTGCACCTCCATCCACGCGAGCAGCAGTGCGCCCCTAGATCCTCGTCTTCAGACCCCATCCAAAGGATAGGCATTTGCTTCAGCGACGGAACGGATTCTACAAGGAGGAAACGGCGATTCAAAGGAGGCAAGGAACGTGTCGATGTCCACCGTCACGACAACCTTGGGAATGAGACCACATCTTCCACGTGACGGCGGCGACAATTGCGTCGTGGACGAAGCAGGCAGATAGAAAGGGTACCGACGCGATGGTGCAGATGAGCGCACCCGTGAAGTGATTGTCCCCTTGACGGCCCTAGTAGCGACGCACTGCGCCCGCAGCGAAGGCCCGTTTTCCAAATCGGATGTTCCCAGGACTGTAAGTCGCGGAGGACGATGCGACCGGCGCAAGCAAGATGCGCTTGGATGCTTGGGTGGGGGCGACCTACGCGCTTTACGAACATACGTTTGGCGGTCTCGGTCGATGTGTAGCAACGCGCGTAACAAGCCGGGTCTGACAGCTCCGAACCACCGGCTCGTCACCCCCGCTAACGGGGAAAGGGCAATAGATCGCGACCGTGGCTTCGCGGTCGTCAAAGCACGCGCCGTTTACTTCCACTTGCCTCGGACTTGATCCTCAATTCATGTCGACAAGTCTTCACTCAAAACTCGCTGGACCAACACACAATGCCCGGAACCAAAATCGTCAAACACGAGAGTTCCGACGATGTTACTGGAACCGTCGTCGACAGTCACTGGCCGAACAGCGGGTGGAGCCGGCAGGATCCACTCAGCGCTCGTCCTCACTGTCTCCTGCCGGGCGGGAATCGTGTGTCTCCGGTGTCTATTTCGGAGGATCTTCGGGCGCGCCGGCTTTCCGCTTGTAGCTGATGGACACACCGGCCCGGCTACTCGTATCGATGGTCGTCTCCAGATTGGGCACGGTCTTGAGATGATCGAGGAACTCCTGGATGGCGTCTCCCCTGCCGCGCCCGCGCATTGAAATATTGTGCGCAGTAAAACAGCCACCTTCGGTTAATTGAGAATACACGTCCACGAAATAATTCTTGTACCACTCCTTGTCGGCGTCGGAGAAGACGAAATCAAAGGGCCCACTTAACTCCTTGACCAATTGATGGGCGTCACCCAGGCGAGCATCGACGTAATGTCGCAGACCCGCCTCCGTCAGATTTGCCATCGCTTGTCGGTGACGGCCTTCATCAATTTCGATGGTCGTTACCACCCCGCCCGTCTTGCTGGCGGCCCAGGCCAGCCAAGTTGTGGAATGGCCCGTGGACGTGCCAATCTCGAGGATGCTCTTGTACTTGTTCTTCACGATCAGGTCGTGCAAGAGCTTGCCGTCGCTCTCGGGAACGTTCAAATCGCGCCACGTACCCCTGCGACTCTCCAGGAAGGTTTTAACCTTCGCGTCGAGGGACGGGGCAACATCCGGCAACGGAGCCGCCGCCCGCTTGTAGCTGATGGAGACTCCGCGACCGGAAGTATCCACGGTCGTTTCCAGATGAGGAACTTTGCCGACATAATCCATGAACTCCTTGGCGCTGCCCCTGCCTCGCATGGAGATATTGTGGGCCGTGAAACAGCCTCCCACCTTCAGTTTGGGATAGGCGTGCATGAAGTAGTTCGTGTACCAGCCCTTGTCGGCGTCGGAGAACACGAAGTCGAACGAGCCGGTCAGCTCCGGGACCAGTTGATGGGCGTCGCCAAGACGGGCGTCAACATAGCCTTGGACGCCAGCTTCCGAGAAATGGGCCAGCGCCTGCTTGTGACGCTCCTCATCAATTTCCAGGGTCATCACCTTGCCGCCCGTTTTGCTGGCGGCCCAGGCCAGCCAGATCGTAGAATGCCCGGTAGAGGTGCCTATTTCGATGATTTCCTTGTACTGGTTCTTCACAACGAGATCATAGAGAAGCTTACCATCGCTCTCGGGGACATTCATATCGCGCCAGGCGCCTCGATGTGCCTCCAGAAACGCCTTGACCTTCGCGTCGTCGACTGGCGGCCTTTCCGCTGGGCGGGCCAGTTGCCCCTGGGTCACCGAACTCAACATCAACCACAAAACGCTCATCGCAACCGTGGGTCTCATTCTTCACCTCCGACCGGCTCATTAAGGAAACCGTCAACTAAACGGATTAGTCATCCGCGCTCGCTGGATACGACAAATTGGTAGGGTACGCGCAGGATGGGGAAGCCTCGTCTTCGCGAGCCGAAAACGAGGCCGCCCCCGCGAATACTGCGGAGTCCTTTCCGGTTGGTTTGTGCTCGGCCCTCTGGCGGTTTATCGTTGGCCGCGGCCTGTTTGGAGTTCGATCTTCTCGCCTTTCATTTCCTCGAAGGCTTTTTTCTGCTCGGCGGTCAGCAGTCCTAGGGCTTGCTCATCCGCGTCGCTACGGATCTTGCGATACTTCTGGTACGCTTCCGACCGTTGCTCTTGACTAGCATCGCGCATGCTGCTGAACAGTTCAGATCGTTTCGCCTGCACATCCTTGTTGATCTCGGCCAATTTGTTCTTCTGGTCGTCCGTAAGTTTCAGTCTACCGGCGACGAACCTATTGGCCAGACTGTCCACCACGGCGCGAACTTGCATGCGGATCTGGTACACTCGCCTCATCTGCTCTCTTTCCACCACATCGCGAAGCTGCTCGCGGACCTTGCCATCGAACTGGTCGCGGAGTTCGGTCATTTTCTCCCGCTGTTTCTGCCGGTCCTCGATCTCCCGCAGGGCCGTAGACTGTTCCCGCATTTCCGCCCCGAGCTTCTCGATGATCGCCTGGACCTTGGTCGTCTGCTCCTCGCTCAGCTTCATTTCCTTTTGGACTTGCTCCAGCCTCAGCAGGCCGAGCAGACTGCTTCGGCTCGAGCCCCTGCCGGACCGGCGTCGGGACTCTTCGGCAGCCTGGGCTACATCCGCGGCAATGAAGGCGACTCCCAACATCAGGGCTATCGCCGGTACCAAGAAACTTCTCAGTCGAGTCATTTCACACTCCTCTCAAACTAGGGAAACAAAGTAAGTAACCTCTCGGGACGTTTTTCTTATCGTATTGGAGGGAATCCTGACGCTCTCCGCGCCGGCTCATTCAACCGTCCACATTGTCACCGCGTCCTGGTCCTTCACAAGAATTCGGTTCCCCGCGATCACCGGGTGCGCGTAGGTGGCGTTGTCGGATACTTTGATCAGGGCCACCTCCTCGTACTGCTTTTCACTCGGCTTGAAGGCGACCAATTCGGAATTGCTGGGCAGGGCCAGGAGACAAGAGCCGGCGTCGAGAATGGCGGCGAAACCACGGCCGCGCTGGGTCGCGTCGGTCCAAGCCGTTTGGCCGGTCTCGGCGCTGATACAGTAGAGATACCCTCGGTCGGAGAAGCCGAAGATCAGGCCACCCTTGAGCACCGGCGAGTTGTACTGGGGTGCGACTTCCGGGTTACTCCAAAGCTCTTGGGCCACAAAGCCAGCCGCCTGCTTTTCGATTTTCACGGCCTTGGTTCCCCGGCCCGCTCCCGCGTAGATTACCGTTTGCCCATGGACGATCGGTGTGGCGGCATTGTAGGCCCTCCTCTGGGGCGCGAACGGAAGCTGCCACAGGAGCTTCCCATCGGCCACGCCGACGGCCACGATACTCTTCTCCGTCAGTGTCACGATCTGCTTCGTGCCGTCCACGGTCAACAAGGCGGGTGAGGCGTACTCTGGGCCTTCGGCGTCCCATTGCCACTTCTCGTTACCGGTAGCCAAGTCGTACGCGAGGATCGCCCCATTGCCCCGTCCGCCGAGATGTGCGATGGCCATTCCGTCGACAATGATTGGCGACATGGACGTGAAGAACGTCGGCACGACTTTGGGGAACGGATCTTTGCGCCACAGGACCTTGCCGGTAGCGGCGTCCAGACACGAGAAGACGCCGCCTACACCCAGCGTGACGACTTTGCCATCCGCCACCGCGGGTGAGCTTCTGGGGCCCGGGTGCCGTGAGGCCGCTCCGGTCACAGCCTGCGCCGCGTACTTGTCTTGCCACAGTTCTTTTCCGCTGCCCGCGTCCAGGCACAGGGTGACCTCATCCTCATCTTGCCGGGCAAAGACATAGAGCTTGTCGCCCACCAAAGCAGGCGTTGCATCGCCTGAGCCCACCGTCGTTTTCCATTTCTGCGTTAGCGTCTCCGGCCAGGTCTGAGGAGCGGTGAAGCCGCTCGCCTTCCCATCCCGATTGGGACCTCGCCACTGAGGCCAATCCTGCGCAGAAACAAAGGCCGAACTGATCAGAAGCATACAGGCCATCATCACACCCACCGATCGATCTGCGTTTTTCATCGTACTTGCTCCACAAAGACTGGGGATAGCGGAAAGTCTGTGGCTCGCTCGGCGAGCGCGCAAAGACACCACTTTGTAAAACGAAAACGTGCGCGCTCCGTCCACAGAAACGACGGAGATTCCTCGGTAATTCCTCCCGTGGACGTGGTGCCTGGGCGAATTATCAACTTCGGACGCGTAGGAGGTTAATCCCGAGTCGCCCCGTTGTCCGTTTCCACGAGGGGCTCCTCATCAGGCAGTACGGGGATCTGCAACTTGTCGAGACAGGACCGTGGATTCATAACGACAAGTTGACCTTCCTCGAGGCCGGTTTCGATCGTCATGGAATTGTCGTTGCTGGAGCCGACTTGGACTTCGCACGTTTCGCACTGCATGTCGTCCTTAACCAGGCAGAAAAATCGCCCTTTCGTCTCGTACAGGGCCTGTACTGGAACTTGCAGAGCGTCTTCAGTTTGCTCGACGTAGATCCTCACCTCGGCATTCATTCCCGATCGGACTTCCGGCGGTGGGTCAAAGATGCTGATCCATGTCGCGTATTTCTTGATATTGCCGCTTCGCCAACTGCCTGACTCGGCATACTGGTTCACTTTGGTCACTTCGCCACGAAACGTGAATTCTCGGATGGCATCGAACTCGATACTCACCGGCATGCCCACCTCAATCAGCGAGATACGCGACTCGTTGATCGTCGCTTTGATCTGCATTTTCGTGGGATCCGGTAGTCGAATGATTACCTGCCGTTCACGCACCGACGCACCTGCTTCGACGACAAACTCCGTACTCCCATGGTGATCATGGATGTTGGCATACACGACTTGGCCGTCCACTGGCGCGACGATCGTGCACTTTTCAATTTGCTCTTCGATTTCTTCCAGCTTTTCCATCTCCAACTGGTGGCTTTTCTTTTCGGCCTCCCATTTTGCTGCGGCGGTGGCTATGTCGCTGTCAAACTGCTTGAGTGTCTTTTCTTTGGTATACTTTCGCAGGACTTCCAACTTGATCCGCGCCGTCTCCAACTCGTTCTTGGCTTTGTCCACGGCGAACTGGTCGCCCTCCAATTGTAGCGACGTGACGATGCCTTTGGCCGCCAGCCGCTCGGTGGACTGGAAAGAAAGCTGGGCGCGGCGAAGGTTCTCTTCGGCGACGAAGATCTCGCTCTGAATCGTTTGCTCCTCCTTCCGGAACGTGCCCTCCAGGTACTCGATCCTGCCAATCTTGGCCACGCGAAGCGTGTTTTCGGCCTCTATCACCAGCGCATGGCTGGTGTTGCACACGATCTGCTGTTGCACCAACTCCTGGTCCAACGCGGATTGATCGAGCGACACGAGTTTCTCGCCCTTCTTCACTCTCGTTCCTTCGTCGATCACCCAAAGGATTTCCGTCCCGCCCGCCGCCCGCGACTTCACCTCGCAGCGGATTTCTACGTTAGTCGAGCTTTCCACCTGTCCCTGTTCGAGGACGATGTGTTCATAAGGTCCCCGGAAAACCGGACTGAACACGATATCCCCTGCCGTCTCGGCTCGCTCACGCTGAAAAAAAGACCAAGCCATCCCGCCTATACCGGCGGCGACAATTAGAAGGATAATCAACACCAGCAAGAAGTACCTCGATCGCACGGCCAACGAACGATGTCTTGTGTGAGAAGGTCCACGCGTCAAGGTAGTCATGGGTGGAGCCCTGACAAAAGTCAGTATCACGGAAACATTGATGATCGACCTTTTGATCTGCCGCAAACGTTATAGATTAGATCAGTAGATCATTTGTGAGATTATCTTAGCCGCAAGTCTATTCTCAAGCAAACGCAGGAAGAACTGCTTTTTTTGCCTCTCGTCACTTCCGGCAAAGACCCAGTTCACTTACGCATGCCACGCCCGATTGCCACTGAGATGGACTGGAGGAGGCAGCGGGTGATTTGGGAAGAGCTTCGGCTGCGGTGACGATCCGATCCGAATGGTGACGTACTGCGCCCGAAGGAAGGGCCCGCTTCATAATGGTCTTTCTCGTGCCGTTCGGGTGCCGAGGTCGCAGCCACCTCGTACATCGGGCCCCGCGTAGCTCCTGCGACGACCACGGAAGACTAGTTTGCCACCGTGGAGTGCCCGCTCTTCGACGATTCCACCCTCTGAAGTCGTTCAGCTATGGCGGGCGGGCTCAAACGAGAGTAAAACGTTGTAATTGGAGACCATGTTGGGACGACCCTCTTTATCACTTGCGAATCACAGACAGGCGAAGACACATGAAACGGCAAGCAAAAACGATCTGCACCTCGTTCGTTGTACTAGCAATCACAGCATCCGCCGCAATGGCGCGGGAGTATCATGTCTCGGTGACCGGAGATGACGGCAACGACGGCAGTGTCGAGCAACCGCTGAAGACGATTTCGGCAGCCGCGCGGCTGGCTCAGCCGGGCGACGTGGTCACGGTACACGCTGGGGTATACCGAGAACGTATTACGCCCCCGCGCGGCGGCACTTCCGATCAGAAACGCATCACCTATCAGGCCGCGCCCGGCGAAGAGGTTGTGATCAAGGGCTCCGAGGTCGTCAAGGGCTGGCAGAAGGTCCAACACGACACGTGGAAAGTTGGGATTGCGAACGACTTTTTTGGTGACTTCAATCCGTACAGCGACCTGATTAGCGGCGATTGGTTCAACGCCAAAGGACGCGAGCATCATACCGGCGCAGTGTATTTGAATGGACACTGGCTGACCGAAGCGGCCAAACTGGACGAGGTACAGCAACCGGCGGATGACACGTCGCTTTGGTTTGGCCAAGTCGACGAGGAGAGCACAACGATCTGGGCGCAATTCAAGGGCGTCGACCCCAACGAGGCGCAAGTCGAGATCAACGTTCGGCAGACCGTGTTTTATCCCGACAAGCCGGGTGTGAATTACGTGACGGTACGCGGTTTGACGATGAAACATGCCGCCACGCCCTGGGCCCCGCCCACCGCCGAACAGATCGGTTTGATCGGCACGCACTGGAGCAAAGGCTGGATCATCGAGAACAACGACATCCGCTATTCGACTTGCGTCGGCGTCACGCTGGGAAAATACGGCGACCAGTGGGACAACACCTCGGCCAACTCGGCCGAAGGCTACGTCAAGACCATCGAGCGAGCCCTCGAAAACGGCTGGTCCAAGGACAACATCGGTCACCACATCGTGCGCGACAACCATATTGCGTTTTGCGAGCAAGCGGGCATTGTCGGCAGCTTGGGCGCGATTTTCAGCCGTATCACCGGCAACGATATTCACGATATCCACATGCGGCGGCTGTTCACGGGCGCCGAGATGGGCGGCATCAAGATCCATGCGGCCATCGACACGGAGATCAGCGGGAACCACATTTATCGAACCACCCGGGGAATCTGGCTGGATTGGATGGCGCAGGGCGCTCGCGTTACACGCAACCTGCTGCACGACAACGACGGGACCCAGGATCTGTTCTTCGAAGTCAATCATGGCCCGTTCATGGTGGACCATAACATCTGCCTGTCTTGGTTCCCCGGAAAGCCCAGCAGTCATTGGCAGGCTCGTCGCAGCGTCCTCGACGTATCGCAGGGCGGTGCATACGCCCACAACCTCTTTCTCGCAGGCATCTTGTTTCACACTGAACTGAGGCGCGATACGCCGTTCATGAAAGCCGGCTCGACGGAAGTCGGGGGCCTGCGCAACATTCCTGGTGGCGACGATCGATTCTACAGCAACGTCTTTGTGAACGGCGGATTTGACGGTTACGACAAGGCGGGTCTGCCGTCGTGGACGAGCGGCAACGTGTTTCTGAACAAGGCCCAACCGTCGACCTTCGACAAGTCTCCACTGCTGCGCCCCGACTTTGATCCCGAAATCAAGCTCGTCGAGAAGTCCGACGGCCTGTACCTCGAGATCACGCTCGACAAGGCATGGGCTGAAGAAACATCGCGCCCCCTCGTGACGACCGGTTTGCTCGGCAAAGCCAAGATCCCCGATCTGCCCTTCGAGCAGCCCGATGGTTCGGCGTATCGCCTGGACACCGATTACTTCGGCAAGAAAAGAAACGCCGCCAATCCTTTCCCAGGCCCCTTCGCAATACCGGAGGGCGGAAAGCAGATCGTGAAAGTCTGGCCTGTAGCCCCACCGGAATAAATGGACTGCCGGGAGGAGCAAGGTGTCAACTCGACCTGCCTCAGATCATCGCAAAGGACGCCAATCATGCCGATGACGCCGCGCGAAAGAGTACTGGCCGCCTTACGCCGGGAAGAGGTGGACCAGGTCCCTTGGATCGAAGGCATCGTCGAAAACGGGATCGCCAGTGCTGTCTGCGGTGAGCCGATCCGTGTGGACTGGTCCGTGGCCCCCGACGGATTTCCCACCATGCCCGGCGATCAGTTGGCCGAAGAACAGAAGAAGGTCAACCGCGTTCTGGGCAAAGCCAACCTGCAGTTTTGCGCCTTCGCGCCCGTGTTCTGCCACCGGATGAAGAAGGCCGACGACGGCTCTCCCGTGCTGGTCGGAGACGGCATGATCAAGACGCGGGCCGATTTCGACCGGTCTTTCAAGTTGCCCTCGCCCACCGACGCCGATTTTGTCGAGAACGCCCGGAAGTTCATCGCTCACAAGGACGACTACTGCACCTGCGCATGTATCCGGTTGGGTATTGGGGCCACGCTCTTGAGCATGGGCTTGGAGGCATTCGCCTACGCCATGGCCGACGAACCCCAGCTAATCGCCGACGTTCACGATGGCTACGCCGATTGGACGGCGCAGGTCGTGCCGATTCTGGAGGAAATCGGTTTCGACGTGATCTGGGCCTTCGACGACGTGGCCTTCAACTCTGGCCCGGTCTTCAACCCGGCGTTCTACAAGGAGCAGATTCTGCCGAAAGAGAAAGCGGTCGCCGCCACGTTCACTCGGCCGCTGATCACTCACAGCGACGGCGACATGGCTCCGCTGTTGGACGCCTGGCTAGAACTCGGTCAGCAGGCGATCCATCCGATCCAAACCGACGTGATGGACATCGACGCGGTCAAGCGGCAATATGGGGATCGAGTGGCCATTGTCGGCAACATCTTTATGAGCGATCTGGTTGACAAGGAGCCCGCGGATATTGAATTGCAGGTCCGACAGCGAATCGAGAGGATCGGGGCCGGGGGCGGCTACATCGTCTCGTCCAGCAACAGCCTGACCGACAACATGAAACCGGAAAACGTGCTCGCCATGCGTGACGCGATCCGAAGGTACGGGGGCCGCTAGTGCTTTGTCAACGCTCAATCTTAGGGTGACGGTTTTGGTGGCGTATGCTTCCAGCTTGCGTCTGATGCGATGAATCGAAAGGCAAGCAGGATGCTTACCCCACTTTTTAGCTTTGACAAAGCACTAGCCCGATCCTCGGCGCCCACACGATCTCATTGGCCAAGACATTGTACCGTACCGTCCGCCAAGCTGATGTACAACTGTCCGTTGGCTATCGCCATGCTGTCCCAGACCGGGGCGGCGTTCAGTTTGTACTCCGCCAGTTGTTTGCCGTCGATTGCGGACACGGCTAACAGCCGGCCGCCCCGTTGGCCGCCGTAGGCAGCGACGTAAGTCTCGTAGGTGGCGTCGTCGAATTTCATGGGCTCGCCAGCCACGTATAGAACATCGCCGGCCATGGCGATGGCCTTGCCCGTGATCGGAATATGCAGACGCCACATCTCTCGGCCGGCGCGACCTCTGCCGCCCTTTCTCTTGGCGCCCTTTCGGCGCGCCGCTGCAGCTTTCGGCGCGGCGTTCAGCGCATCCAAGGTGCCGGCGAACAGGGTGTACCCGTTCTTCCGTGGATCAAAGTAGGAGTGATTGGCATAGATCGGGAACCCTTGGACCTCATAGTAGTCTTTCCCGTTACTCACCATGATGTCGCCCGATATTGCCGAGCTGATCGTGGAAGCCAGCGTCCAGCAAGTGCGATGCTGGGGCTCTCCATCCAGGAAACCGCTCGTGGGAATAATGTGTCGCTGCCCGGCGGTGTCCGCCAGATCAAGACCAAAGGCTTTGTGGCGCAGGTACAGCTTGGTTCCGTCGGTGACCAGAATATCGTTCTTGAACCCGGCGTGCCCACCGATAGGAAATCCCAACTCCTCGGAAAACGGTCCGTAAGACGAGCGGCTCTTCAACAGTTCGCCGGTCCGAGGATTCAGCGCGTAGATGAAGATACCGCCGTCCAGGTACGAACAGCGACCCGCGGCAAAGTAAAGCGTATCGTTCAGGACCAGCACGCTTCCCGTAACAGGCCATTTGGATTCCAACTGCCCATAGGCGCCGATCAATCTGTCCGGCAGATCCTTGAATCGCCAGGCCAACGCCCCGTCCGAGGCTCTGACGCAGTACACCCAACCGTCACGGGAACCGAACAACACCATGCCTCTGTAATAGGCAGGAGGCGAGTCAATCCGACCGTCCGCGGTGAACGTCCACTCTGTCTTGCCGGTACTGTCGTCCAAGGCATACAGCGTATGCGTCTCGATATCGCAGGCGAACACCTTCCCGGCTGCGCTGGTCACGGCACTCGGTGTCGTGGGGAGCTTTGCCTCCCAACGCACGTTCAGTGCCGTGGGGACTTGAGCTCTGGTGATGCCGCTACGGAATCCATCGTGCCGATAGGCGGGCCATTCATCTTCGCTGACCGCTGAATGCTGATCGCTGACCGCTTCGAATGCCGGCCCCTTCTGCAGCCGGACGGAACGTTTGATGGTGATGGGGGCGTCCGACTTCTGTAATCCAGGAGGGGAGGCGTATGCGTTCATGCCCTGGAACATGGCTCCCATGCTGCAGGTGCACGAGTAAGGAGTGGAATAGACGAGCCCGTTCGCGGGCAAGACGCCCGAGCCGCAGCCGCCGCGAGTCCAGTGATGGGGGAATTCCTCACCGGTCTCTAAGTCGAGAAAGTCGGCGCCGCCCGTCTTGCTGTTGATGAAGTACCTTTCAGTGATGTAATTGCGGTAACAGCGATCATGGCCCATGGGACCTGTCATCTTCTGCACGATCTTCTTGATCTCGGCCCCGGTTTCCACATCGAGTTGCGTTGGGTTATGCCCACCAATCCACAAGGTTCCGTTGACATAGCAGATGTCGGACGATGCCTCGTAATTCCCGCCAACCGGAGCCTGCCAGAGCTGTTTGCCGTCTTTCAGCGAATACGCATACACGGTGTTCTTCGCGTTCGCAGCAATCCTACTTGTCCGTATTGACTCGACGGCAAAGACCATGTCGTCGGTGATCACGACCGTATTCGGCGTTGTGCCTGGTGTCAGTGAGTCATGACCCAGTGCGTTAATAATCTCCTTCTCTTTGGTCCAAATGCTCTCGCCCGTCTTGGCGTTGATGCAGAACAATCCGTTTGCCGCCTGATACACGGCGTAGTCGCCCTTGATGGCCAGTGACCCGCCGGTGTAATTACTGATATCGCGGATTGCCCAGAGCTGCTTTCCCGTTTCCGGGTCAATCGCAAGAATGGAACTGACGGGATTCTCCTTGTCCTTGATCTCCGGGTCATAACCCTCTTTGAAGCCGCCACCGTAGAAAGGCTGCGAGGGATCTGCCCCCTCGACAAAAGGCTTGCCTTTAGTCTTCACGATATTGTAGGCCGACGTGGGGAACCGGTCGCCGACATTCAGAAAGAGGACGCCCTGGTCATAGGCCACTTCCTGGGTGGGACTCGTGTTCTCGTAGACCTTCAGCACTTCACCGGTGGCCGCGTCAACGGCGGACAAAGGCCCTTCCAGCTCGAAGGTGCAGTACAGCGTGTCGCCCACCACCGCCATTCGCCGCTGCTGCTGCACCGGTTGGCACTTGATGTACATGGTGACCGATTCCCACCGAGTGATCTCGCGGGTCCACAGTCGCTTGCCGTTAAACGCGTCGCGGGCGACAATCCGAAAGGCGGCGGGCAGAAACGGGTTATCGGGCGGCGCCGCGTCTTCGATGGCGAACAGACGCCCGTTACCGGAGACCAGGCTGGCCACCGTCGGAATGCCCATGTGGGAACGGCACCAGACCGGGTTGTCGACCCACTGGAGAAGGCGAGGCGGCCCCGCAACGGAATCTTTGGCAACGGCATTGTTGTCGGCCTTGTTCAGGTATTGGGGCCAGTCGTCAATGTTCTTCGGCCACGGCTTAGCCCATTTCCGATTTTCGATTTTCGATTGCCGATTGAAGAAGACGGCGACACCACCGGGGACGAGTACCCTGGCGATTTCCTCACGTGTCACCTGACACTCGCCACTTGCCACCACCAAATTCACAATATTGTCGCCGTAGGGAAGGTTCTTCCCGTCGTATTGGGCCACCGACACGGATCCGTACAGGTTCTTCGATTGCAGGTTGGCCCTGGCTTTGGCAACGTTGTCGCCGCTGGTATCCAACCCGTGGACCAAGTAGCTGCCGCCCAGCAGCATGTCCGCCGTTTCGCTGCCGTCCCCGCAGCCGAGGTGAACGACGATGCCTCCTTTGACACCGCTCTGCTTCACAGCATCCGCCATGTTCCCGGCATAAAGGACTTGAGCGGAGAGGATTAAGCAAACGGCGAGGATTGGCTTGTAGTTCATCGCATGCTCCTATGAACTGACAGGATGTTCGGTCTGTCTCCGATCAGGACATAAACATAACTTGGTTGTGGTCGCCTTCGCAATCTGGGACAATCCTGCAAGAGGACTTATCACCTGCCGACCGAAGCCGAGTGGGAATACGCGTGTTCCGGGGTAGCGGGGGACAATTCCGTTAATCGGCGCTCCCTACGAATGGCTGATATTCCGTGCTGACTGCGGACAATTCAATAGGCTGATTCGAAGGAGGCGTTACTGTGCCATCAAGAAGCCGTTACCAGACCCTGAGGTCATCCCAGGGAGACGGACCGTGGGAGAGGTGCCCAGGCCGGTACCGACGCGCCAAAAACTTCTAATAATAATGTTGTTTCCGAAACTGTTGCCCGTCTAGCGGGGTATGGCGGGTTGTTCGCCAATGAACGACGTGCTCGCCTGCGAGGCAGGTTGCCCATTTCAGCAAAGAGGAGACCTCGGTATGTTTCGCAACTCGGTAGTCATTAGTGTCTTGCTGCTCAGTCTTGTCCTGTCCGCTGCGGGCTCTTCCATGGCGGTCGGTGCCGAGCCACTGGCGCCGGCGATCAAATGGATTCCGAACGACGCTCTCTTGGTCGTGGAACTAACGAATCCGGAGGCTTTCATAGAGGCGGTGCTCTGCCCGGAGGCCGTATCGGCGGTGACTTCGAATGCCGCTTATAAGCACCTGACGTCGCAAGACGGTTATAAGCAGTTTGAACAGGGGCTCCGCATGATCGAGGCCAGCCTAGGCACCGACTGGCAGAATGCCATCAAGCAGCTTCTGGCGGGCGGTGTGACCTTCGCGGTCCGGCCGGATGAGAGTGTTTCTCTCATTGTGGATTCCGCCGATGCCGAAATGCTCGGCAAACTGCAAGAGATTCTACTCAATCTTGCCCGGGCCGAGGCTGTCAAGCAGGGCAACCCAGGGGCGGTAAAATCGAGTGAATACGGTGGGATAACCGGATGGACCCTTGGTGGCGACGACGTGCACTGCATCGTGAACAATCGGCTGCTAATGTCAAACAAACCCGCCGCTCTCAAAGCCATGCTCGACCTCCGCGAGGGGTCCGGTGGCCAGACCATCGCCGATTCGCCCGCCTACAAACAGGCCAAGGCGGATTTGGGCTCCAAGCCGGTGGCCTCTGTATTCGTGAACCTCAAGTCGATCAAGTCTGAACCATCTATAGCCGCGGCGCTTAACCAGGGCCCGGACCCGGTAGCGTCATTGTTGATTCCCGGTGTGACCGAGGCCCTTCGAGAATCGAACTGGGCGGCAGTGGGGCTCTCCGTCGATGGCTACAAGCTCGGGCTAGAAGCCACCCTGGACGGCAAGATGGCCGGCAAAGACGGACCCGCCTCGTACGCATGGTCGGACAAGCCCGACGGCGGAGCGCTGCCCAATATCTCCGTGCCGCGGCAAATCGCAGGTATGACTTTTTACCGCGACCTGCAAACCTTCTACGCCGCCAAAGACGAACTCTTTCCGCAGCGGACTGCCGGGTTAATCTTCTTCGAGAACATGATGGGGATCTTCTTCACCGGACGGGACTTGACGGATGAAGTTTTGGCCGAGTTGGAACCGGAGGTGCGGTTCGTGGTCGCCGAACAGAAGTACGACTCCGAGACAGGTAAACCGGCCTTGCAGCTTCCCTCGTTTGCCGCGATCTTCCGCATGGATAACCCCGACTACTTCAGCGAAGTGATGGAGGAAGCCTGGCAAAAGGCCTTGGGACTGATCAATTTCACCTCGGGTCAGCAGGCCCAACCGGGATTGATTCTGTATCGACCGGCGCACAATGGCGTGACGTTTTCGGTCTCCCGCTACTCCACGGCGGACATAGACGAGAACGCGGAGGTGCATTCCCGTTACAATTTTAGGCCCTCGCTGGCCACGTTCGACGAGTGGCTGGTAATAAGTTCCACTGAATCGCTGGCTCGAGATTTGATCGATGCCCTGAAAGCAGAGACGGCCAAACAGCCCAAAGCGCTGGCCGGCGTCCACAGTATGGTGGAAGTCAACGGCCGCCAGCTTGTTTCCATCCTCAAGGCCAACCGAGCGAACCTGGTTCGCCAGAACATGATCGACGACGGTCACACGAAGGAAGAGGCCGAAGCAGCTATCGGCGTCATTCTGTCGATCGCCGAATACTTCGGTGGAGCCAAAATCGAGTTGGGTAGCGAGGACGGCCGCATGAGGGCGAAGTTGGAGTTGGAGGTCAATTTGGGAGAGTAGTGCTCAGTGGTGAGTAAGCCAGGTTCAAGCGTGCTTCGGAAGGAGGCATACCGCTCCCGGCCCGAAATCACACAAGCCCGACGCGCAAGCTAGGGACGTAACCTACTACCTCGCTGGCGCTTCGGGCTAGTGAGCAATGTGTCAAACTTGACCGGGAGGGGTGTAATCAGCCATGTCTGCCGAGACTCGAAAGTTGGATGGGACAGTTGAATCGTCGGATGCCGGTTTGAGGAGACTTGCCGACCCCGACTGGGCTTGGGCAGCCTATCAGCCGGATGCCGAGCGACCGTGGGACTTGCGGGCTGTGGGACATCTTTTCCGCAGGGCGGCATTTGGAGCTGATTGGAGCCAACTCCAAGAAGCGCTGGCCGACGGCCCACAGCGTTCCGTAGACAAGCTTCTGGCTCCCGATGCGGACGTGGCCGAGTTCAATCGCGATGAAGACGCGTTCGAGGACTCCGCGTCGACCGACTCATTGCGCGCCTGGTGGCTGCGGCGGATGATCATTACGCCACATCCGCTCCTGGAGAAGATGACGCTCTTCTGGCACGATCACTTTGCCACCAGCGACGCCAAGGTCAAGAATCCGGCTCTAATGAAGAAACACGTCCAAATGTTGCGGAGCCACGCGTTGGACAGCTTCGAGCCGCTCTTGCAGGAGGTTTCCCGCGACCCGGCGATGTTGGTCTGGCTCGACGCCAACACCAACCGTAAGTCACAGCCAAATGACAATCTGGCGCGAAACCTGATGGAACACTTCAGCATGGGATTGGGGAACTACTCCGAAAAAGACGTTCGCGAGGCAACCAGGGCGTTCACGGGCTGGGCCGTTCTCAAGAGCAGACTCCGCTATTTTGATCGGGAGCACGATTCGGGGCCTAAGAAGATTCTGGGACGAGAAGGCAATCTCGATGGCCAGGATGTGGTCCGGATCGTGCTCGAGCAGGCGGCCACGCCCCGTTTGATCGTAAGGAAGCTCTATCGCTGGCTGATATCCGAGACCAATTCGCCGAGTGACGAGTTGACAAACCCGCTGGCCGTCTCCTTCTCCGAGCATTACGACACAGGTAAGCTGGTAGAGACGATGCTCCGATCCAACCTGTTCTTTTCCCCGGTAGCATATCGGCAGCGGATCAAGAGTCCGGTGGACTTCGCTCTCGGAATCGCGAAAGGATTTGAGGAGGTCGTACCCACGTCGAAGTTGGGAAGCGATCTGGCCGAATTGGGACAGAATCTCTACAACCCGCCTACGGTCAAGGGCTGGGAAGGGGGGCGCCGGTGGATCAACACGGCGACGATGATCGGCCGCAATAGACTGGCCTCTGCCTTGATACACGAGACAAAAGAATACGGCAACAAGATCGATCCGGCGGCAGTGGCCAAGAAGCACGGTCACTCCCGGCCGGAGGATGCCGGCAGATTTGTCATCGACCTGCTCTTGCAGGGTGACGCGGAACCCAAAGTTGCCGATGTATTCTTGGAGGCCGGCGCGGACGGTGACGACTCTCAACGCGTTCGCGACATTGCCCATGCAGTGGCCATTTCGCCCGAGTTCCAACTGGCGTAAGAAGGCGTTGCCGGCCGGTGTCTGTGAGAGCCAACGTATTTGGAGAAACAATCATGTCTGGTAACCGACGCGAATTTCTGAAGACAACGATCGGTGCCTCCACCCTGCTGGCGCTGAACCACAGCGTGCCAACGTTTCTCAGCCGGGCCGCTGCCCAGGCGGCAAATCGACCGGTTTCCGATAACAAGATCCTGGTGATGGTCCAACTTGGCGGTGGTAACGATGGGCTGAACACGGTTATCCCGTACGAGGATGACGAGTATGGCCGAAATCGGCCCACGATACGTTTCAAAGCCAACGAAGTTCACAAGATCGACGCACAGTTGGGCTTCCACCCCCAGACAAAAGGATTGTGGAGGCTTTACCAGGAAGGCCACTTGGGAATCGTGCAAGGCGTGGGCTACCCCAATCCAAACGGCGATCATGCGGCGTCGATGCAAATTTGGCAGAGCGCGTCGATTGAATATCAGGGATGCCAAACCGGTTGGCTGGGGCGTGCCATCGACCGGGCTTCGGATGCGGACACGGCCGACATACCTGGCGTGTTCGTGGGGACAATTGCCCGGCCGTTCCTTCTCAACGCAGAAGAGACCGTAGTGCCGTCGGTTCGAACCATCGAGGACTACACACTCCAGAAGCAGCCCGCCGCGACCGCGGTACCCCGGTCCACGAACGACCGGTTGATCGATTTCCTTCAGAAGACTTCGCTTCAAGCGGATGCCACTGCGGACCGGCTCGACGCCGTGCTGAAGAAACAGAAATCCGGCAACCGGGCCGAATATCCCGATGTTCCGGGGGCTAAAAGACTGCAGACCGTGGCAGATTTGATTCGAGCCGACCTGGGTATCCGAATGTTTAGCACCGATGTGGGTGGCGGGGAAACGGGAGCGTTCGACAACCATGCCAACCAACGTGGAAATCACGGAGCCCTATTGCATCAACTGTCCGAGTCGTTGGCCGCCTTTGTTGACGACTTGGCGCGCGATAACCTGCTCGATCGGGTCCTGCTGATGACCTTCTCCGAATTCGGCCGCACGGTCAGAGAGAACGGTCGACGGGGTACGGATCACGGATCGGCCGCGCCGATGTTTGTGGTCGGTGGCAAGGTCAAGGGAGGCCTGACGGGAGACCATCCCAGCCTGACGGAACTCGAAAGCGGTGGCCCCAAGCACCACACCGATTTCCGCCGCGTCTACGCCACGGCACTACAAACCTGGTTGGGCATCGATAGTGGACCAGTGCTTGGCGAGGAGTTCAAGCCACTGGATTTTCTGAAGGCGTAGCCTGAAGCCAGGTTAGCCACGTTGTCGGTCGGTGCTCGCCGAATGAGCGGTCTCGATGTAGGCAAGTCGGCCTCTGGTCAGAGCGATCTAGCACGGATATTTCATCCGTTTGTAGCCGCGTTCGCCAGAACGTGGGGCGTGTCTTGGAGTTACGACCACGTTCTGGCGAACGTAGCTACGACGGCCTGTCGCGCGATTACCAGGGGCGTGAAATATCCGGGTTAGGGTTCGCTCGAATGGACACTCAATTCTCGGCGTACGGCTCGTGGCAAGCCGTTCAGCGCGTGGCTCTTGCTTGCTGCTGTAGCGGGGGCAGTTTACCGGCGCTTTCGGCGGCGTGATGAGAGGGGCGGGGCTTCCGGAACGGGAGTTTCTGCCGACGCCGCCCCAATCGAAGCGAAAGACGTTGGCGGCAAGAGAATTATACAACCAGAACCGACGTTGATTGAAGAAGGAAGGCGTTTGCGGCATGGATGCCGCAACTCAGCGGCCAAGCTGTTGGCGGTCCAGGCAACTAGCGTTCGCCTTGACCTGCGAAAACGACACGACCGTCCCATCGCGTAGGAATAAGGCGCATCGGATTCTCGTCCCATCGGGTCGGGATAAGCATGGATCGCGGCCGTTGTTCGTCTCTATATGCTCGCGACCACTCCGACTCTCCATCGACAAGCATAGCATCGGAAGGTTTCACGGGAGGCAGCCGTCGGAGATCAGAGCCCCACATCGGATAGTTCACCGAGTGTTCTTCAGCGATGGTTTGGGACGGTTCCGATGGCACAGAAGGGGTGATTTCAGTGCTGTGATTTTCGGCGTTTGTGCGAACGAACCTGCAGCTAGGAGTGAGGCACAGTTCATCGGACGTGGCTCCAGCATACGTTCCGAAACGACATTGGAACGGGGAGTTCGTACATCCCGGCAAGATCAAGGCTACGAAGAGGATTGCGGCGCGCATGCTACGTCCATCGGCGGATAGAAGTAAGACGGTGACCGTACCCACATCGGATAGATCGGACAAGATTGAAGATCATCTTTGGTCGGAATACCGCCAGGTACGCTAGCAGCCCGGTATTCCTCAGTGGCCCGACAACGGGAGGCGTGGCCGTCACCGCACCTCCCAACAAGAAAACGATTGAACAACAATCAGTGTAGCCGAAATCCAATGAGTTTGAACCACCAAGCGGTGACTCCGCTCTGCGGCCGTGCTCATGTTGGGCGACCTTGGACGCGTGACTAGGGATCGGGAATCCCAAGGTCCCTACAGATTTTGCGAGCCAGATAATCAGAGATCTCATTGTGGCGAGGAACGGACGAGCGACGACCATTCGCGGGATTTCCCCACCATGAATGGTTTCCACCCTCGCGGATGAATTCGCACCCGTAATCTACCAGGTGCCGCGTATCAGGTCGCGTCGTTTCATGGTTGAATGGCCACTTCCTCGAAGTCGGAGCCCGCCGCACTGCGGGCGTCCAGGCGATTCATTTCCAGCGCTTCCGATAACGCCTCGCGAAGATTAGCCACCAATTCTTCGCGCGTGGCACCTTGGCAATTGACGCCAGGAACTTCTTCGATCCAACCGATCCACCAGTCAGCATCCCGGCGGATGACAGCACTGTAAGTAGGAGGCATTGCGAGAAATCCGGTGCATAGTAGGGGGTGAGTTTTCCCAACGGAGTTACGTTTCGGGGACCGACGGACCGGCTGGCCGCCGAACACCGTTCAAGGATATTGTTACTTCCCAGACCTTTACAGGCAACGGCGCTTCGCCACGGATGGCGAATCTCTTCGAGCGTACGTTGGGCGTCCGGCAAAACGCCAGCAGTTCAAACTGCGCTCGGTGGATGGCGATGCGCGAATTCGATTACTGCCTTACATTTGCGACAGCGGTACATCGAGATTGAACCTTGAAGTTCGCTGCCTCGGGAATTGACGAGTTTTAGTGCGAACCAGGCGTGACATTTTGGGCAAACGCGGAATATGCCCGGCTGAATTGGCTCCGCGAGGATACCGGAAGAGTCGGACTTTGACCGTCGTTCGTTTTCCATACCAAACTGAGAGCTCGCCCAACGGGTTGGCATGTTCGACGCCGATGCCCACGACATCAAGCAGCGTCGATGAATAAACTGATTCTATATCGAAACGCGGTTAGCACCAAATCGAAGGCGTTCCCGAAGGGACTCAGCGAACATGCTCTTGTTGGGCGGCCTGATTTAGAGAATCATGAACAACTTCACAATTTGGCAAGGCCTTTTGCAGGTCAGTTATGCCTTGTTGTGTGACATTCGTGCCGTATAGGTAGATGAACTTTATGCTGCTGAGACTTTTCAAATGCGCCAATCCCTGATCGCTGATCCGGGCTCCAGATAAATCGAGCACTCGACAATCGTCAATGCCCCAAAGATTTGGCAGCGTTTCATCGGTTATCGGTTCGAATGCCATTAGATGTACTGGCCGCCAACTGTACGCGTAACGCGCAGCGTCCGGGCCTGCTTTCGCGAGTTCGTCCCAAATCCATTTGAGCGTGTCGAAATCAACGCCACGGTTTGCTCTCGTCTGGAGTGACGTGCGAAACCGCTGCAAAAATGGCATGTCACACTCGGCGGTCATCATCGATACGTTGCCGTAGATATTCATCGTCGAGCCCACGGCTTCTTCCCATTGCTTAGCGTCCACGTCGGCAGGCCGCTTCTGATGAAACGCGTAAATCTCATCCTGAACCTCGGCGACCAAATGCCAATATGCCATACCAGGACGAACAACTCCAAAGTAGTAGTAGAGGCCATATGCACCGAGAACACACGCGAGCAGAAAACCACCACGGCACGCAAGACGTGTCCAATCCAACTGGTGATCGTTCATCGCTCGTGCTATTGGAAGAGTTGGATCGCCCAACGGGTTTTCAGTCGCCATGATGTCGGCAAGTCTGGTCGCCTAATGCTGCTCAGATTTGCCGATCCGTTTTCACTCTTTCAATATCCACCAAACAGGGTGCTCGGTCAAGCGGAATCTCTCCTTGTCCGGCGATCCGAAGCGGGCAAAGGCGACTTTGGTGGGGGCACGAGCGAACCGTCGGCGAAGGAACTCAATTCTCAAGGCCGTTTTCGCTCTCACGGCCGTCTTCACCCCGGCGTCAACTGGAGGAGCCGCTTCGGAATTTCGCCTTGCAGCAATTCGTAAAACCCGGGCTCCTCGATACGCTCTCGCTGGACGCGCGAAAGCCAACGTAGCGGCTCCTCCCATTGCTCTAAGGGCGGAATCTCCAAGTTGACCCAACCGCGGCGGACCTCGCTGGCCACGATGCCGGTCAGGTACACGGGTCCGGCATTCGTCTGGATGGACAGCGTCACCTTGGCCTTGCGAAAGACGGGATTTTCACTCGGTTCCGGCTTCAAGTGGATGCCGAGTCTTCCCACGCTGGGCGCACTCGGGCGGGCCGATTTCGCCCGCGCCGCCTGCTTGCGGGTCATCACGTCCAACGGGCTGGTGACGGCCCGGCCATCGGTCGGCTTGGCCACGCGCACGTAGATCGTTGTCGTTTGCAGACTCAAATCTTCGGGCGTGGCGTGTGATGGGCCGTTCAGCGCGCGACTCTTGCTTGCTGCTGTAGCGGGGTATAATGCACATCGCTTAACCCCCAAGAACAGGCTGGTCGTCCATGAGCGACGCTCGCCGATCGGGTTGCTCATTCGCGCACACGCCCGTCGTGTTCACCGAAACCACCGTGCAGGTCAAGTGGATCTGAAAGGATGTCACGAAGATGAACTTGAGATACGCCACGACAATGAGAATGGCCATGTTCATGCTCATGCTTGCGATTGCTGGCGCTTCATGCACGCGCTGCCTCTCGACGGCGCGGGGGGAGGATGAGGGAGCCCACCCCAAGGGGCTCGTCATCGCGGGAGAACTCGCACAGGGAGACACGCCCGCCTCGAATCGCGCCGATCTGGTGATCGATGGAAAGTCCGACTGGCGGATCGTCCTGCGATCGGGGGCGTCCGCTCCGGAGGCCTTGGCCGCCAAGGAACTGGCCCGCTACGTAGGACTCATCTCCCAGGCCGAGCTTGGCATTGTGGAGAAGGCACTTCCAGGGCAACGCGTCATTCGGATCGAATGCGGCGATGGTGATCTGGATGGATTCCATCTGTCGGTCGCGCCGGGTCGCATCTTCATCAAAGGCCATACGCCCCGCGGTGCGCTCTATGGCGTCTATCAGTTGCTCGAAGACATGGGCTGCCGCTGGTTCTACATCGGCGAACTGGGCGAGGTGGTTCCGTCAGCAACCGACATCTATCTGCCATGCGGCGAAAGGACCCAGAGCGCCTCGTTCCGCGAGCGGTCGGTGCTGGTCGCCTATCCTTCCTACTACGAGCGTTTCGACGAGTGGATCGACTTCCTGACGAAGATGCGCATCAACAACGTCGGCATTTACGGGCAGTCGCTCGACTGGTGGAAGGCCAACCGCGGCCGCTATCTGCCCATGCTCGAAGAGCGCCACGCCATCCTCGAATTCGGCGGGCACATTATGCCCGCCTTCGTCCCTCGCGATCTCTTCGGCGCCCACCCCGAATACTTCAGGATGAACGAAGAGGGCCAGCGCGCGGACGACCACAACTTCTGCCCCAATTCGGACGCCCTGGAATTGCTGAAGAAGAACGTGCGAGGCCACTTCGAACAGCTTCCTGAGATCACCTATTTCCACATCTGGGCCGACGACCTGAAGGGAGGCGGTTGGTGCCATTGCCCAGAGTGCGAGGGCCTGCCGCCCGCCGACCAAAACCTGATCGCCATGAATGCCATGGCCGGTGTGCTTGCCGAGGTCAATCCGCGGGCGTCGTTGGCGCTGCTGGCCTACCACGATACGGCCGAGGTCCCCAGCCTCGCGCCCGCGCCCAATCTGTTCCTCTACCACGCGGCCCGCGAGCGTTGCTACCGTCATGCCTTTGACGACCCGGCCTGCCGCCGCAACCGCGAGGAGTATATGCAGCCCTGGCACGACCTGCGCAGCGTGTTCCAGAAGACGGCCCCCAGGACCATTCACGAGTTTTCCTATTACACCGACGGATTGCTCGACCGGGAGATGCAGCCGCCGCAGGTCGAGACCATCCCCGCAGATGCGCGCTACTTCAGCGGCTCGGGCGTCAAGGTGCATCAGAACCTAATGGTCTGCTTCCGCGACTGGCACAGCCCGCCGTTCTCGCTCGTGCTGTTCTCGCAGGCGGCGTGGAACGCCGATATCAATGGATGGGAGACGCTGGAGGATTTCTGCCGCCACTACTACGGCGAAGCGATGGCGCAGACCATGACGGACTACTACCGTAGGGTCGAGGAAGCCTGCCAGTTGCTCTTCACCGGCGATCCCATCGTGGGCCCTTACATCGACATGTGCTGGCCGCCGATGGCCCCCGAGATGCGCCGGGCGAAAACGGCCGACGCACGCCAGGCAGCCAAGATCCACCGGGGATTGCTCGGTAAATTGGACGAGGCGCTGAAGGGAGTGCCCGCCGGTATGCTCCACCAAAGGCTCAGCCGCGAGCGCGACGTCTGCGAACTGCACCAATTCACGTTAGAACTGGCCTGTTGCCACTACGAAGGCCAATCCCTGGGATGGCAGTACATCAACGGCGCCGTGAGCCGCGAGGACGGACTTCGCGCCGCGGATCTGCTTGCCGAGGCGATCACCTGGGTCGAAAAAATCACCGCCTGGATCGATCGCTACCCGGACGAACAGAAGAGCCTCGCAGGTGGCTGGAAATCCTATTGGGGCAGCTACGCGAATGTCTTCGCCAAAGTGGAGGAACAAGTACGGGACAAGCTGTCGAGCACTTCCTCATCGCCGGTCGCGAGATGAACGCCTATCTGGACATCGCCGCAGAGACATGGAAGCGATAGAGGCATACGGGCGCTACGACTGAGCAACGCCTGGATCAACAAGAAAGAGGTATGAGGTAACAATGTTATCTAGCATTCACATTCGCAGTTTCTTGATCGTACTTGCCACGTTCGCCATGGGGGCTGGGGTTCGGGCGGGGCTTTCCGCCGATGAGTCGTCCGGCAAGCAGTATGATTTCCGGATGGTACAGATGTCGGATACGCAACCGCCGCTTGGCCAGGAGGGTCAATGGGCGCTCGTTGAGGAGGCAGTGTCGCTCGTAAACTCTCTAAAACCGGACATCGTCTTGGTCGCGGGGGACGTGACCGATAACGGCACCGAGGTCGAATGCAAACGCATGGGTGAGATCCTCAGCCGGATACGCGCACCAATGTATGCCGTCGCGGGTAACCATGACACTCTCCAGGTGACGGAGGCGGACGAGCAGGCCTTCCCAGGCGAGGATATCCGTGCAGTGAAAAGGGGTTACTTCGAAAAGTATATTAGTAACATGACATGGCCGGTGGAGCTTGGCGAGTTGCAGTTCGTCGGTTTGGAGCCAGGTGCGACGTGGTCGAACATTCCGGCCGACCGTCGGGAATGGCTGCTCGAAACGTGCCGCGCCGGTTCGGCCCCCTACAAGTTCCTGGTGACTCACTTCCCGCCCAACCCAGCCGAAGGTCCCGAGCGCCGCGGTCCGGACAGGGGGAACCTCTACGAAGCCCTCGACGACGCCGGCGTTGTCGGTTACATGCACGGCCATACACACAGGCTAGAGGCGGCGCAAGACCCGGAAACCGGGCGGCTAGTCTTCAATTCATGCTCGGCCGTCTTCCGGGACACGCGCGGCGTAATGTACTATGACGTATACGGCGACAGGATCGTGTGCTTCTGGAAGCCCGTCGAGAGCAAGGCGCGTGTGCTGGGCATGTTCGACTTGAAGCAGGCGCTTGCCGACGTGTCCAGCAGGCGTGAGGCAGCGGTGGAAGTGGGAGTTGTCGACAAGACCGATTGAGGCGGCGCGCGCCTGGTCAGGATGGCGGTGCGTTCGAGGTTTTCGCACGCGCGTCGGGGCGAGCACTCGGACAATCTCGTCACGTGCCACATGACACTCGCCACCACGAAACTCACGAGGCCGTCGGCATACGGCTCCAACTATTCTCCAGCAAGACAGACGATCCGACCGTCGATGGTGGCCAGATAGAGACACTCTCGGGCGGCAATCATGCCGTCGAAAACGGGAGGCGCCGGCAGTTCGGTCTCCGACAGCTTTGAACCATCGTGTTTGTTGACAGCGATCAGTCTGGCACCACGTTTGCCTGTGATCGCTTCTGCCTGGGCAACGAGCTGTTTGTCGGCCTCGGCCCTGCCCCAATTCTCAAACGCGCGGATCTCGTCGGCCAGCGCCGGTGGGCCGGCCACGAAAAGCGTATCGCCGGCCAGCAGAAGTGCGCGGGCGTGGACGTCCACGTCGGTCGACCAATGGAAATCGATCTCGTGTGTCTTGCGGGGTCGAGTTGCGCGTTTCCTCTTGGGTTTCGGCTGAGCGGGTCTCTTCTTCGGCGGTGGGAGCTTGATCAGATCCCGCCCGGCCGCATAGAGGTGGTAGGCAAGGGGCGTCCGCCACTGATACATACTGCTCTGGCGGCCGTATCCGTAAACTCGGTTCTCGTCGCACGCCAGGATGCGGCCCGCGGGCGTGTAGTTACCGGCGACCGGCCACCCGCCCGCCCCACCGGGAAAGTGCCGGCCGTAGATCCAGTAAGCTCGATGAAACCAGGTGTCGTCCAGGAAACCGGATGGGCAGAAGATGTGCCGGTCGGCACCAGCCTGGTCGGCACCGAGCGCAAGCGTGCCGTTCCTCGTACCTTCCGGCATCTGGGGAGTTGCCTTCTCACGTCGCCCATCCAGGCCGAATTGCTGCGAGCGCATATACAGCGACTCACCATCACAGGAGAGAATATCGGGAAGCGCCACGGGCATCGTCAAGTGACCATGCCTGCTAATCAGATCCTTCTGGGTCTCCGGATCCCGGTGGTCATGGACGACTTCGCCGAGCAACTCTCCGCTCGTGGCATCCAGCCGCACCAGCCAAACACCTCCGTCCAAGTACATGGACCGACCGGCCACGGCGTAAACCGTGTTGTCGCGGACCAGAACGCTCCCGTGAACGGGCCACACCGATTCCGGCTGATCATCGGCGACCAGCACAGCCTCGCGCGGTGCCGCCAGGAACTTCCATACGAGAGCCCCATCTTGCTCTCGCAGGCAATACACAAAGCCGTCGTGGGAACCGAAATACACACGCGCACCGTCGATTGTCGGAGGCGAATCGATTCGCCCGCCGGCCGAAAACGACCAACCGGGTTCGCCCGTCGCTGCGTCGATCGTATGGACCGTGTGACGGTCGACCGCTGCCACGTAGATCTTGCCATTGGCGGCTGTCAGGCGACTCAGTTTGCCTCCGAGCTTCCGGCTCCAAGCCTGAGTCAATTTGGTGGGCGCCTTGGCCGGAGTGCAACTGCTTCGCGCCGGATCGTGTCGATAGGTTGGCCAGTCGGCCGCGGATGGACCTGCGCCTCGCGGCGAATCGTACGCGGCGCCCTTCTGGAGACGGACCGCCGGTGTTGGCGCTTCCTCCAGTGCGCTGCCCGCTGCCAGCGCGTTGAAACCGGTGAGCTTGGCCTCGATGTAGCAGGCGCAAGGATGCGGTGTCTGGTAGATCATGCCATTGGCCGGTGTGAACCCGAACAGGCAGACGCTGCGAAACCAATGGTGCAGATGCCATTGCTTCTGCTCGATATCCACAAACTCAGTGCCCGTAACCGGACGAATCAGGTAGCGTTCGGTTGCGCGACTCCGATAGCAGCGCTGGTGGAACCAGTAGCTTTCCTGATCGCAGGGGATCTCGACCTTGGGTATGCCGGTGCGAGGGTCTTTGCCGGTAATCGGTCCCCGGTTGTGGTCAGCCGGGCCGCCCCACACCAATCCGCCGGCAACCAAAAGATCCTGGGGACAATAGTGACCGGAAGTTGGATGATCGCCGGCCCACACCTGCTTGCCGTCTTCAACGCTCAACACCGTGATCTTGCCGTCATCGCCCGTGAAGAGGACCAAATCGTCGTACAGCACCAGCGTGACGCCGGTTGACTGCAGGATGGCCCTTCGGCGCGCCACCGGCGCTGATGTCCAGCGAAGTTTACCGGTTGCCAAATCCAGGGAGACGATCGCGTCACCGTCGTGATACACGACGTTGGAAGCCGTAGCGGCCACGCTGAGCGGAGTGACCTTTGTCTTATGCTGCCAGCGCTGGCTGCCATCATCCAGGTTGACGGCTACAATCACCTGCTCCGATTCTGTCCACTGGCCCTCCAGAATCGCGCGGTCGCGTTCCACACCGAGGTTCTGCGCCACGGTTTCCCCGTCACTTGTGCGCACTGGCGAGTAAGGCTTGGGCGGCGGTCCGCCGGCCACGGTGATCAGGCAGCCGTGACCGACCAGGATCTCTTCCGTGCCCACCGTGTCCGGGAAGCCGCGCAGCACGTCGCCCGTCGCGGCGTCAATTTCCGAGACCGGTGCGGTGATACCGAGAGTCGTGTACAGCCGGTCGCCGACAGCCACCAGTCGCCGCGGGACTCGAGCAGGCCCGCTCTTGAAGGGATAAATGCGATGGGCCCAGTCGGGAATGTCGCGCTTCCACAGCAGGGAGCCGTTGAACGCATCCCTCGCTACGACTCGCCACTGGGAAGGCAGCAGCGGCGAATGGTGCGGTCCCTCGTCCATGATGTAAAAGAGTCGCCCGCCGGCCGATACCACCGAACTGATGGAGGCCATGCGATCGTGGTGACGCGTCCATAATGGGCCGGCTGTCCACCGTACGCGCCGCGGCGGGGCGATCCGCTCGTCTTTCGCTACAGCGTTGTTGGATGGGTCGTACAGATAGTGCGTCCATTCGTCGATGGCCTTGGGCCAGGGCTTCACTATCCGCTTCCATCCATCGCCCGAACGGATCAAGGCCACACCGTGCGGCGCCAGGACTCGCTGAATCTCCGCCTCGTCCGGAACGGGGTCCGTGCCGTCGACCACCACGAGGTTCACGAGTTCGGTGATATGGGGAAGACGTTGACCGTCGCAGTGGGCTACCGTAACAGGACCATAACAACCCAGCGATTGAATCGCGTCGCGCGCAGCACGAACGTTTTCCTCTCTTGGCGAGAGCCCTTGAACGTAGTACCGATCGCACGTCCGCAGGGCCGCCGTTCTCTCACCGATGTTGCCGATGTGCACCACGAACCCACCGCTGACTCCGGCCGCAGCATGGACTCCCTCCGCCCACCGTTGGGCCTGTGCACGAGGGGAATTCGCGACCGCCGCAGATCCGAGAGCCAAGTGGACAGTTGCGAGGGCGCAGGCAATAAGACTGGCAGGGATGTTCATGTGCGTGCTCCTTGATCTCGTTTGCTTGTTCCGTATCGTTGTGCAATAGCGTCAGGGTCTCAGCGCGTCAGCATTTGCGCGCCGTGTGCTCATCTTTGTAGGCCCACCGACTGGTTGTCGGACGATCCGGTGGGCCTGCGAAGACTTGGCCCACCCTACCTTGGTTGCGGACGTAAGGCCGCGTTGGGACACGTACGAGAGAAACGGATTATAGTGGATCACAGGAGCCACAAATACCGCCTCAAGCAAGTGTGAGAGTCCTGATTGGAGGAAGCGGCTGCGGCGCGGAGGCGGGGAACAGTCTCTGGTGTGCCTGAAACAGTGCGTGACAGCCGGGATTCGCACGGGGTGCGTGAGGTGTTCCGAAGGATTCTGAGACTTCTTCGCGCACAGAATCCCAGAATGGGCTGCTGCCACTGCAGACGCTTGCGTGGCTGGTTTCCTTCCGCTCTTGAGAGGCGAAATACTCCGCCCGAATCGTAGACCCGCCAGAACAGCCGCGGCTTTGGGTTCGCGCAAGAAGCCACCGCATTTGAGCCTGTTCGGAATGGCTGCCAGTGACCAGGGGGCATCCTGGCCTGGACTTTGGGTGCGCCATGTTCAACTACTGAACATCATTGCAGCCGTATCCGGGTCGCCGGATGAGCGAGTCGAAATTGCTGATGTCCTTCGTTGCTCACTCGTGACGCATCGAGGTACACGTACTGCAGCCTTGTTAGCCGGTCCAGTTGTCCGATTCCCTCGTCGCCCACTGCGGTTCCGTCTAGCCATAGCCACTCAAGACGCGTCAGCTTCCCAACATGCGCCATTCCCGCGTCCGTGACTTTCGTCCCCGAGATTCCCAGTTGCACCAGATTCGGCAACTCGCTTGCGATTGCCGCGATCCCTTGATCTGTAATTCCCGTTCTGGCAAGCCCAAGAGTCTGAAGGGCGTTTAGCTTTATCAGATCGGAAACGCCCTTGTCGGTGATTCTTGCGTCCTGGATCGTCAGTGATCGAAGTGTGGGTATCCGACCTACGTAGGTCAAGCCATGGTCGGTCAATTTCGACTCCGAATTACTGCACGACAGACCAAGGGTTTCGAGCTTCGTGAGTGCTGCCAGATGAACCAAGTCCGCTTCATCGAGCGCGATGCTATCAAGTTCAAGGCGGTGCAGATTCTTCAGATGAGCAATCTCCGTCAAAAGTCCGCTTGTGAGTCCGTCGTTGTTGTTTAGAAACAGTCGCTCGAGCGAGGTGAGGCGTCCAATCTGGTTCAAGCCGTCGTTTGTGATGCGAGGACACCTGAAGAAGTGAAGCGACTTAAGCTTCCCGAGGTCGGCCAACCGCGCAACAAGCTCGCTTACCCCCTCGTCAGTGATCGGGGCTTCGTGAATTGTGAGCTTGGTTAGAGATGGGATTCGCGCGATGGATTTCAGCGAGCCGTCGGTAATACTCGACGACCACAGGCTTAGGGATTCAAGTGCAGGATGATCTCCCAGAGCTTTGACCCCTCGATCCGTAACATGCTTGGAGTCAATCACGAGCCCTTTCATGGGCACGCCGACCAGCAACAACAGATCGTCATCTTTGGTTTCGCCGTGCGTCAAGAAGATGGTGTCGAGATTGGGTTCTTGCCTAAGCTGCTTGACGTTCTGCGCGGTGAGCCGCGTCCGAAGATGCGCACTCTTCCCGCCAGTCTCTGGGTTCACCTTAAAGCCGATGGGTTTTTGAGTTCGCATGCGTGGCGGACGGGCATTCGCACCAATCTGGACGTGCGATAGGTTCGGAAGCGAACGTCGAAGGCGTGCCACACCGTCATCTGTGACCTTCGTGTCTCGGAGCGTCAGGACTTCGAGAGCCTTGAGTTCCTGAAGATGTACCAAGCCCGCATCCGAAACGGGTGCCTTGATGATCGCAAGTGACGCAAGCGTTTTTGCCCTTCCGACATGAGCTAATCCGATGTCCGTGATTGGAGTGTGCATAAGGTCTAAGCTCACAAGCAGCGCACCCTCCAGATGTTTCCAACCAGCATTGGTGATCTCGGGTGATCTCATCACATTCAGACTCAAGGGCACCTTGAGTTGGCCGAGCCAACGTAATTGTCCATCATTGCCGTCGCTGATTGACAGCGAGAATCCCCTGAGATTGTCGAGCTGATTGATGATATCAACGCCCTGCTGGCTCAGTCGTACATCCGACAAACGTAGAGACTTGATCTGGGACATGTCAGTTAGGAATTGAAGTTCGCTCTCATCGATTGAGGAGAGCAGCGAGAGTGATCTCAACTTTGGGACATGTCGCAGTTGGCGCAGGTCTTCGTTTGCGAACTTCTGGCTCGCCAGTCTCAGACTCTCGAGACTTGTCAGTCCACTCAACTTCCCCAGGCCCACGCCGGTGACCGAACTTCCGTAGAACGTCAGGTCTGATATTTGCTTCAACTCGGCCAGATACGCGAGGCCGGCGTCGGTGACCTCTCTGCCTGACATGTGCACAGACTGGAGCTGTGGAAAGTGCTTCAAATGGGCGACCTGGGCATCACGAGTGATGTTGCTGACTGACCGAACTGAACCGTCTCGATTGCGGAGAATACGCGCTCCCTCGGCGGTGAGCGCAGCAATCGCCCGTTCCTCATCGGTTGTCGTAAGCGCGGTGAATGCTATGGCTGCGTGGTCAGCAACTCGAATGGCCGGATCCGTCGACAGACGCTCCAACGCGGCAAGTGCGGCTCCGGCACCTTTCTCGTCGCGAGCGATCTGGGCAAGGATTTCCACACAACGCATCGCGATTTCCGATTGATCCGACTTCGCGGCCTTCTCTAACGCATCTACGGCGAGATTGCCTGCTGCGGCTAGTTGTCGATGCGCCGCCTGACGGTCGCGAAACTTCGCACTCGCCAGGTCCTGAATCGCTCGCGTGATCTCCGCCGCGTTGCTGTCCGTGGATTGCTTGTGCTGCGCTTCCTCTGAGGATTCCCTGGCATCCGCTGTGTTCGACGGTAGGTCACGCGTCTGCGCGCCGCCGTCGTGGTCGCTCGTTGGCCGTGTTTGCTCCGCAGATTGAGATCCATCATCGGATTGGGCCATCACAACCGAAGGGCCGCAGACAATAGCGGTCGCAGCAATCAACATAGAGGCCACGACCCGAATCGAGAAACGACTTGGTTGCATCATCGCGATTCTCCTCTTATTGATTCTGCGCCGAAATATCACCTCCTGGGCCTCACCCATTAGCAGTATAGCAGATTTGCCAGCGAGATGTGGCGGAATTGGGGATATCTGTTCTTGTCCGCTTGTCTTGCGGCACCTGCTGCTGGGCCAACGCGAATGCCCCAAGGACGCCCGATCGATTGCTTAGACCCCCAGGGAACGACCTACTGGTCGATGTCCTGAAGGATAGCCGATGCCTGCACGTAGTTGGCCAGGAACCGCTGAAGCTTCTCGTGACTCCGATAGAACGGGGCCATCCAGAGATTCGGCGTGTTGCGGGTCGGCATGCTGCTATAATGGCGGCCACTTCGATTGAGCCCAACGCGGCGGGATCCACCCAATTCTCTGCACAGGAGTATCGACCATGAAAAAGCAAACCCTCCTCGTCGCATTTGTCGTGTCGCTTGCCACGTCGCTGGCGACCACCGTAGCCGCCCGGGCCGCGGACGCCGAGAAGACCGTGAAGGTCTTCGTCCTGGCCGGCCAATCCAACATGGAGGGCAAGGCGGCGAATACACTGCTGGATCACCAGGCGACGGACCCCAAGACCAAAGACCTCTTCGCCCACCTGCGCGACGGCGACGAGTGGGTGGTGCGCGACGATGTGTTCATCAAGTTTTTGGGGCGCAAGGGCCCGCTGACGATCGGCTACGGCTCGCCCGGCCGCACCGGCTCGGAGCTGGAATTCGGCCACATGATGGGCGAACACTTCGACGAGCCAGTGATCCTGATCAAGGCGGCGTGGGGCGGGCACTCGCTGTTCCAGCTATTCCGCTCGCCGTCGGCCGGGCTGCCCAGCGATGAGAGACTTCAAACTGAGTTGGACCAGGCGCAGAAGCGCGTCAAGGCGAACAACGAGAAAAGGAAAAAGAACGACCCGCTGCCGACCATGGAAGACATCAAGTCGCCGTACGGCTCGTCCTACCGCAACATGATGGCCGAGGTGAAGGACGTGTTCGACAACTGCGAGACCTTGTTCCCCGAACTCAAGGGTAAGAAGCTGGAAGTTGCTGGGTTCGCCTGGTTCCAGGGCTTCAACGACCAGTGGGGCGATGCGCCCGGCGAGTACGAGTCGAACATGAAGCATTTCATCAAAGATGTGCGCAAGGACCTGAACGTCCCGAACTTGCCCTTCGTGATCGCCGCGATTGGCACCAGCGGATCGAAACCGGCCCAGGGCGGGCAACTGGAAGTGCGCAACGCGCAGATGGCGATGAACGACGTACAGGAGTTCAAGGGGAACGTCAAGGCGTTCCGCACGGACCTGTTGGTGGACAAAGAGGCCGAGCGTCTGATCGTCGGCTGGCAAAACCACTTCGAGGAGTGGAAGTTGGTCGGCTCGGACCGGCCGTACCATTACCTCGGCAGCGCGATCTGGTACACCCGCATTGGCCACGCGATGGGCGAGTCGATGCTGGAGCTGATGGGAGACGACGGTTCGTAAGGCAAGCGGCAGATGAGAAGTTAGCCGTGGGGTAAGCTTCCAGCTTGCCTTCTGCGGCAAATTCGCAAGCTAGAAGCTTACGCCACGGTACGACTCGAAACACATGGAGAACTCAGTTCATGAAGTCAACCATCCTCGCAATCACCGCCGCGATCGCAGGGATCGCATGCGGGACGAACTGTTGCCTCGGAGTGGACGACGATTCCCCGCTGACCTATCGGCGCTTCACGGTCGAGGAAGCGGACGGCCAGGTCATTTCGATGAAGCCAGTTCCCGATAAAGCGCTGCCGTGTTGGGCTCGAGCGGTTTCGCAGAAGACAAACGACTGGTCGAGCCGACCGGACCCCGCCAAGCCGTTTTTCGCCAAGTCGATTCCCTTCGTCATTCGACCGGCCGATGAAGGCGAACCGTTTCACGCCCACAACCATCAGCCGTCAATCACCTGGTGCAACAACGGTGATCTTCTGGCCATCTGGTACTCGACCGTCCGCGAGGTTGGAACGGAAATGACGGTGCTCGCCAGTCGGTTGCGATCCGGTTCCAAGCAGTGGGATCCAGCCTCGGAGTTCTTCAAGGCGCGATATCGGAACATGACCGGGTCAGCCCTGTTTCGTGATGTAGAAGGAAAGCTCTATCATTTCAATGGCATGGGGCCCGATGGCGTCAAAGGTTGGGCCAGGCTGGCACTTCTCATGCGCACCAGCCTGGACAACGGCGTCACGTGGACGCCGCCGCAAGCCATAGATCCGCGCCTCATCGGCCGCCACCAAGTTATCTCCGGCACGCTGATGACCCGCAGCGGCGTGCTGATCCAGAACTGCGACGCCGTTCCCGGTGGCAACGGCGGTACGGCGCTGCACATCAGCCAAGACGGAGGCAAGACCTGGGCCGATCCCGGGGAAGGCAAGCCCCGGCCGACATTCAGGGAAGGCGGTGTCGGCGAAGGAACCATTGCCGGCATCCACGGGAAAGTCGTGGAACTGAACGACGGCAAGCTGATGGCACTCGGGCGCGGCGACACGATCAACGGCCGGATGCCGATGAGCCTGTCCGACGACCTTGGCAAGACATGGACGTACCGAGCCAGCCCGTTTCCGCCCATCGGCGGCGGGCAGCGACTGGTACTCGCGCGGCTGAAAGAAGGGCCGATCTTCTTTGCCTCGTTTGCCAAGATGATCATGATCACCGATGCTTCCGGCCGGCAGCGGCCTGTCTCGGGGCTGTTCGCAGCCTTGTCGACCGACGAGGGCAAGAGCTGGCAGATCAAGCGATTGATCAGCGACGACGGACCGCCACGCGAGGTTGACGGCGGCGGTAACACCGGCAAGTTTACCATGAGCCACCAGTCGGCCGAGCCGCGCGGCTACATGTCGTTCTGTCAAACCCCCGACGGCGTCATCCACCTGATCTCGAGCAAGCAGCACTACGCCTTCAATCTGATGTGGCTGAACACCCCGCCGCCTGCCGAACCCGTGCCGCGTCACGAGACGGCCACGGGCCAGCCGTAGTTCTCCAAACACGACGCGGGTGAAGCTAATCCTTCTTGCCGACGGCCGCCAACATGCCTCGCGTTGCCGCCAGGCGAACGTGCTTCGGCTGCTCTTCGGTGTTGAGCGACGCGCACAGCAGTTTCGCTTCCGCGTTCTTGTTATCGGCCAAGAGTGCATCGGCGCAGAGCAGGCAGGCATCGGCGATAGCGGGCATCATGCCCTCGGGCACGTTCTTCAAACAGGCACCCAGGGCTTTGCCGGCCTCCGGGGTGCCGATCGTTCCCAGGGCATGAGCCGCTGCGGAGGCGATCGACTTGTCGGCGTCGCCCAGGGAACCGGCCAAGGCCGCGACACTAGCGGCGTCGCGACGCACACCAAGCGAACCGATCACGCCCACCTTGAGCGCGCCGCTCAGTTTCGGCAGGGCGTCGCGCATCGCTGCGGCCGCTTCCGCCGCGGGAATACGTTCCAGGGCGTAACGGGCCATGTGCGAAAGGTCTTCGTCGGACAGCATGGCGGCCAACGCCGGCACCGATTCGGCCGTGCCGATCGTCTTCAGCGTGCGCAGGAC